>JBLMXA010000242.1:0-7220 GCA_050257515.1 Acidobacteriota bacterium
GAGCTCGTGCCGAAGCTGCTCTCGCGCACGCCCGACGAGCTGCGCGCGCTCGGTGCGCTCGGCGAGCTCGCGGCGCGCTCGCCGAGGCCCGGCGCCGAGCTGCTCACCGGCTCGCGAGGCAGCCGCGCCGACGACGTCGGCGAGAAGGTCGCGCTGATCCGCGCGCGCGGCACCGGCACGCTCGACACGCCGCGCGACGCGTCGGAGTTCGTCGCGATCGCGTCGCGCCACCGCGCGCTCGTCGCCGAGCTCGACGAGGTGTTCACCGAGGCGCTCGCCGAGCTCGACGCGCCCGCGCTGTGGGCGCAGCTCAAGAAGTGGACGGCGAGCGTCGCGCCGCTGCGCTACATGGCGCTGCGCGCGGTGCGCGCCGAGGTCCGCGCCGCCGCGCAGCCCGGCAAGCTCGACACCGACGAGGCGATGCTCGTCGCGCTCGAGGCGGCGATCGCCGAGCGCGCGTGCCGCACGGCCCTCGAGGCCGCAGCCGAGCCGGCGCGCCGCTGGTTCGGCGAGCTCGGCGCCGCGCCGCTCGCGCTCGATCTCGACGCGATCGACGCCGCCGTCGCGTGGGGCAGCGAGCTGCGCCGGGCGTTCGACAAGGTCGCGGTCGCCGGCGGCGAGCCCGGCCGTCAGGTCGCGTGGCGCGCGCTCGTCGCGCAGGTCGCGGCGTCGCCCGAATCGCCCGCCGAGCTGCGGCCGTTCGTGCGGCTCGCCGAGGCGGTCGCGCGGTGGAGCGCGACGACGGCGGAGCTCGCCGACGCGACCGGGATCCCGCCGGCGCAGCTCGGTGCGGCCAGCGATCACCTCGCGTCGCTGCGCGAGCAGCTCCAGACGCTGCATGCCGCCGCCGACTCGCTCGCCGACTGGGCGAGGTTCTACCTCGCGCGTCGCGACGCGATCGTCGCGGGCGTCGGCCCGGCGGTCACCGCGGTCGATCGCGGCGATCTCGCCGGCGACGACCTCGCCGCCGCGTGGGAGCGCGCGACGTTGCTCGCGTGGCTCGACGCCGAGGTCCGCACGCTGCCCGTGCTCGCGCGCTTCGACGGCGGCCAGCACCACGTGCGCGTGACGTCGTTCTGCGATCTCGATCGCGGCGCGCTCGGCTTCGCGCGCACGCGCGCGGTCGGCCGCCTCGTCGAGCGCGTCCCGCGCGTGTCGAAGGCCTCGGACGATCCCGAGCCGTCGGCCGTGCGCCGCGCCGCGGCCGCCGCGGCCAGGCAGCCGCTGCGCCCGCTGCTCGCCCAGCTGCCGGTGCTGCTGCCGAAGCTCGCGCCGTGCGTGCTCGCGACGCCGCACGCGCTCGCCGAGCACCTCGATCCGGCGCTGCCGCCGTTCGACGTCGTCGTGTTCGACGAGGCGTCGCGGCTGCCGGTCGCGCACGCGCTCGGCGCGCTCGCCCGCGCGCGCACCGCGATCATCGTCGGCGACACGCACCAGCCGGCGCCGTCGTCCGGCGAGGTCGGCCTGCTCGCCGCCGCGCTCGCCGCCAAGCTGCCGGAGCTGTCGCTCGCACGTCACTATCGCAGCCGGCACGAGGACCTGTTCGCGTTCGCGAACCTGCACTACTACGGCGAGCGCGTCGAGCTGCTGCCGGCGCCGCACGGCGAGGCGATCGCGCTGCGGCGTGTCGACGGCGTCGCCGAGGTCGCCGGCGACAACCGTGCCGAGGCGTACGCGATCGTCGAGGAGGTGTGCGCGCGGCTGCACGATCCGGCGCGCCGCGACCGCTCGCTCGCGATCGTGACGATGTCGCGCGCGCAGCAGCACCTGATCGAGGATCTGCTCGCGGCCGCGCGCGCCCGCGAGGGCGCGATCGCCGCCGCGCTCGACGCGCACGCCGAGCCGCTGCTCGTCGGCACGCCGGACCGCGTGCAGGGCGAGGAGCGCGACGACGTGATCCTGTCGATCGGCGGCACCGCCGACACGCTCGGCGCGCTCGCGCTGCCGGGCAGCGAGTGCTGGCTCGCGGTCGCGACCACGCGCGCGCGCGAGCGCATGCTCGTGTTCGCGAGCCTCGATCCCGAAGCGATCGCGGACGACGCGCCGCCCCCCGCGCGCAAACTCGCGGAGCTGCTGATGTTCGCGCGGATCGGCGGGGGCGCGAGCCGCGTGTCCGAGGAAGCGCCGCCCGCGAGCGCGGTCACCGCCGCGATCGCGCGTGCGCTCGGCGAGCGCGGGTGGGCCGTGCGTCACCGCGTCGGCTGCGGCGCGTACCGCATCGCGCTCGCGGTCGTCGATCCCGACGATCCGAACCGCTACGTGCTCGCGATCGAGGACGACGGCAGCGCGTACGGCGGCGCCGCGACCGCGCGCGATCGCGACCGCCTGCGCCCGCAGCTGCTCGCGCAGCTCGGCTGGCGCCTGCACCGCATCTGGTCGCTCGACTGGTGGTGCGACGCCGAGCACGAGATCCAGCGCGCGCACGGCGCGATCGTCGCCGCGATCGCCGCCGGCCGCCAGGGCCGCTCGGCGAGCGCGCCCGTCGCGACGCGCATCGAGCGCCGCACCGCGAAGCGCATCGCGCGCGGCTCGGCGCCGGTCCCGCAGCCGGCGGCCGAGCTCGCCGCCGAGACCGCACGGATGGCGACCGGCACGGGTCCGAACGAGCTCGCGGACAGCGTGACCGCGCCGATCAAGATCCCGCGCGGCGCGATCGCGATCGGCCCGTACGTCGCGGCGTCGATCCCGGCGGGCCGCCGCGCACCCGAGGATCTGTTCGCGCCCCGGCACAACGCCGAGCTCGGCAAGATCGTCGAACAGGTGCTCGCTGCCGAGGCACCGCTGCACGTCGACGTGCTCGCGCGCCGCGTCGGCGCGTACTTCGGCATCGGCCGCGTCACGCCGGAGGTCACCGACCACCTGCGCGGCGTGCTCACCGGGCGCGGCCGGTTCGGCGACGAGCACGGCATCGTGTGGAAGATCGATCAGGATCCGTCCGGCGTGCCCGGCGTGCGCGTCGCCGGCGCGAGCGCGTCCGCGCGCCGCGACATCGCCGAGGTCCCGCTCGCCGAGGTCGCCGCCGCCGCGCGCATCGTCGTCGAGCGCGCCCACGATGTCGGCCACGCGGAGCTCGTCCGCGACTGCGCGCGCCTGCTCGGCTTCGCCCGGATCACCGATCGCGTCAGCGAGCGCGTCGGCATGGGCGTCCAGCTCGCCGCGGGCCGCGCGCTGATCACGATCACCGAGGGCCGCGCGCGGATGCCCTGAAGATCGGCCGCCAAGGCGCCATGCACGCCAAGACAGACGCCAAGACGATCTTCTGAACACAGATTCTGCTTGGCGTCTGTCTTGGCGTCCTCGGCGTCTTGGCGGCTTATCTCGCTTCACACCGCGCGCAGATGCGCCTTGCGCGGCGGCACGCGCTCGGGCTCGTCGGGCCAGTCGGGCTGGCGCAGGTAGCGGACGAGGCCCGACGCGAAGCCGAGGCCGTGCGCGACGTGGAGCACGGGGAACAGCGTCCACACGAGCGGGATCGACGCCGGGCCGAGCGCGCTGCCGACACGCACCGCCTCGGCGCCGGTGACCAGCGCGTACGTCGCGAGCGCGGCGGGCGCGGCGGGCCACAGCGGCGGGATCGCGAGCATCAGCGCGCCGCCGGCGACGAGCGCGAACGGCAGCAGCGGCCGCAGCGTCGGGAACGTTCCGAGCTTGAGCAGCGTGCGCGCGCGGCCGCGGCCGTAGCGGTAGTACTGCTTCGCGAGCGACCCGTACGTGTCGCGCGGGAAGTAGTGCACCACGATGTCGCGCGACAGGTAGATCTGGCCGCCGCTGTCGAGGATGCGCTGGTTGAGCTCGGCATCCTCGTTCGTGATCGCGCCGGGATCCCACAGGCCCACGGTCTCGAACACCTTGCGGCGGAACGCGCCGAGGAACACCGTGTCGACGAAGCCCTCGGCGTCGCTCGACCGGTACTTCGCGCCGCCGACGCCGAGCGGGCTCGCGAGCGCCGCGCACAGCGCGCGCTGGAACCGCGTCTTCGCCTTCGCGCGCTGCGCGCCGCCGACGTTGTCGGCGCCGGTGCGCTCGAGCGTCTCGACGCAGCTGCGCACGTAGTCGGGCGCGTACTCGCAATGGACGTCCATCCGGACGATCACCTCACCCTGCGCCTGCTTGACGAGCTGCCCGAGCCCGGCGGCCTGCAGGCGCGCCGGGTTGTCGATGACCCGGATCCGCGGGTCCTCGGCGGCGAGCCGCGCGAGGAGGTCGCGCGTCGCGTCGGTCGAGCGACCGTCGGCGATCAGGATCTCGATGCGGTCCTTCGGGTAGTCCTGCGCCTGTACGCTCGCGATGCAGGCCTCGATGTACTGCTCCTCGTTGAAGGCCGGCATCGCGATCGTGACCAGCGGGGTCATATGCGAGATCCTAGCGCGCCTGCCGCGGCCCCGTATCAGGATCGTGGCACGTCAAGCTGCTTGACGTGCCACGTGTACGCCCGCGGCGAGCACGAGCGCGCCGCCCACCGAGGCGAGCGCGCTCACCGGCTCGTGCCAGACGAGCGCGCCGACACATACGGCGACCAGCGGCTCGGCATAGGTGAGCACGGCCGCGCGCGCTGCGCCGATGCGCCTCAGCCCGGCGACGAACAGGATGCCCGACACCGCGCCGATCGTCGCGGCGCCGGCGGTCAGCAGCGCGAGCCCGGGAGCGGTGACGCCTGCGACGTCGGGGATCGCGAGCGGCGCGAGCAGGACCGCCGCGAGCGCCGAGTGATACGCGACCGCGCGCGCGTTGCCGATCCGCGTCGCGAGCCGGCGCACGACGAACACGTTGCCCGCGTAGCAGCCCGCCGATGCCAGGCCGAGCGCCGCGCCGGCGAGCGCGCCCGCGGCCGGCGCGTGCCACGGCTCGAGCACGATCGCGAGGCCGGCGAGCGCGACCAGCGCAGCCGCGCGGGCGCCGCGGGTCTGCACGCCGTCGATGCGCGGCGCCGCGAGCGCGATCAGGATCGGCGCGAAGTAGTGCGTGAGCACCGCGATCGCGACGGTCGTGTAGCGCAGCGCCGCGAAGAACGTCAGCACGTTGAGCGCGTCGCACACCGTGTTGCCCGCGAGCAGCAGCAGCGTGTCGCGATCCCACGCGCCGCGCGGCTCGCGCCACGACAGCGGCCACGCGACGATCGCCATCACGACGAACAGGATCGGGCTCGTCACGTTCGACGGCAGGTGCGTGGGCCGCAGGAACAGGCTCCACGTGCCCCACGACGCCGCCGCGGCGGCGACCATGGCGACCCCGCGCCGCACTACACGTTGAACAGGAAGTGCATGATGTCACCGTCCTGGACGACGTACTCCTTGCCTTCCATGCGCAGCTTGCCGGCGGCCTTGATCGCGGGCTCGCTGCCGTACTGCTCGAGATCGTCGATCGAGTAGACCTGGGCGCGGATGAAGCCCTTCTCGAAGTCGGTGTGGATCACGCCGGCGGCCTCGGGCGCGAGCGCGCCCTTGCGGATCGTCCAGGCGCGGATCTCCTTCTCGCCGGCGGTGAAGTACGACTGCAGCCCGAGCAGGCGATAGCACTCGCGCGCGAGCGTCGCGAGCGCGGGCTCGTGGAGGCCGTAGGACGCGAGCAGCTCGCCGCGGTCACTCTCGGGCAGCTCGGCGAGCTCGGCCTCGACCTTGCCGCACAGCACGACGACGCCGGCGCCTTCCTGCTGCGCGCGCGCCTTGACCCGATCGCTCCACGCGTTGCCCTCGGGCAGGTCGCCCTCGCCGACGTTGCAGCAGTAGAGCACCGGCTTGGCGGTCATCAGGCCGAACGTCGCGACCTGCTTCTTGTCGTCGTCGGTGAGCTCGAGCGAGCGCGCCGGCTTGCCCGCCGCGAGGTGCGCGTGGACGCGCTCGGCGAGGACAAGCTCGGACTTCGCTTCCTTCGCGCCCGACTTCGCGGACGTCTGCGCCTTCTTGAGCCGCTTGTCGGCGGTGTCGACGTCGGCGAGCACGAGCTCGAGGTCGATGATGTCGATGTCGCGCATCGGATCGACCGAGCCCGACACGTGGATCACGTTCGGATCGTCGAAGCAGCGCACCATCATCAGGACCGCGTTGGTCTCGCGGATGTTCGCGAGGAACTTGTTGCCGAGCCCCTCGCCCTGCGACGCGCCCTTGACGAGGCCGGCGATGTCGACGATCTCGACGATCGCCGGGATCACCTTCTGCGTCTTGATGTGCTTCTCGATCCGCGCGAGCCGCGGATCGGGGACCGGCACGATCCCGACGTTCGGATCGATCGTGCAGAACGGATAGTTCGCTGCCTCGGCCTTGCCCGCCGTGAGGGCGTTGAAGACCGTGCTCTTGCCCACGTTGGGCAGGCCTACGATACCGACCGAGAGGGCCATGGGTGCGAATGCCTACCTCGGAGATCCCGCACATGGCAAGCTGGACCGCGTGAAGCGGCTCCTCGGCCTGCTGGTGGCCCTCGGCGCGTGCGGCGACAACACGCCGCCGCCCGACATCCTGGTCGCCCTCCAGCACCTGCCGGACGTCGCCGACGCGACCGAGATGCCGACCAGCAACGCCGGTTACCGCTACCTCGTCGTCCACTTCATCGAGCCGGTCGACCACGCCGATCCGGCGAGCCCGACGTTCCTCGTCGAGGCGTCGCTGCTCCACAAGAGCTACGAGGCGCCGCTCGTCGTCCACACCTCGGGCTACTCCGACTACTACCACGACAGCGTGGTCGAGCTGACGCACCTGCTCGCCGCGAACCAGATCTCGATCGAGCACCGCTACTTCGGCACGTCGCGGCCGGAGCCCGCGGACTGGACGAAGCTGACGATCGAGCAGATGGCCGACGACGAGCACGACATCGTGACGAGCCTGCGCACGCTCTACCGCGGCGCCGCGATCACGACCGGCGGCAGCAAGGGCGGCATGACCGCGGTGTTCTACCGCCGGTTCTTCCCCGACGACGTCGATGGCACGGTGCCGTACGTCGCGCCGATCTCGTTCGGCGAGCCCGATCCGCGCTACCCCTCGTACATCGCGACGCTCGGTCCGGCCGCCTGCCACCAGGCCGTCGAGGACCTCGCGGTCGAGATGCTCGCGCACCGCCGCGCCGCGCTCGAGCAGGCCGCGCAGGCGCAGGCCGTGACCAGCGGCTACAGCTACACGCGCGTCGCGCTCGGTCCGGCGGTCGAGACCGCGGTCGAGGGCCTCGAGTGGTCGTTCTGGCAGTACTACGGCATCCAGGCGTGCGGGAGCGTCCCCGCGACCACCGACACC
>JBLMXA010000243.1:0-7875 GCA_050257515.1 Acidobacteriota bacterium
CGTGCGTCGCGCGCGATGCCGAGAGGTGCGCGGGCTGGATGGCCGAGCGCGATCTCGGCGCGGGCGAGCTCGACGTCTACGTCGATCCGCGGCTGCGCGGCTACGTCCAGCAGATCGCCGACCGGCTCGCGCGCGGCACGCGGCTCGCGAGGGCGCCGCGCGTCGTGATCGCGGATCACGACGGCACGTACGCGGCGTTCGGCGATCGCCTCGTGATCGGCCGCATCGCGATCGAGAAGCTCGGCACCGAGGCCGAGCTCGCCGCGATCGTCGCGCACGAGCTCGTGCACGTCGAGGGTCGCCACGCGACGGTGTCGCTGTTCGGGCCAGACACCGACGCGGAGTGGCTCGCCGCGCGCCGCGACGCCGAGGCGATCGCCGACGAGCGCGCGGTCGCGCTGCTCGAGCGCGCTGGCTACGCGCCCGCCGCGATGGTGCGCGCGCTCGCCGCGGAGCTGGAAGCTGATGACGACGAGCACCCGCCGCGTGCGGAGCGGATCGCGCGCGCGGTCGCGCTCGTCGCCGGGCGCCAGGACGGCTTCGAGGGCCGCAGCGAGCTGCTGCACCACCTCGATCGCATGGTCGTGGGCCGCGATACGCGGCTCGGGGCGCGCGTCGGCGAGGCCTGGGTGGTCGCCGCGCTCGGCATCGCGCTCGACCTGCCGTCGTCGACGCTCGTCCACGTCGACGGCGACACGCTCGTGCTCCGCCGCGGCCGCACGGCGCTGACCGTCTACGCGATCGGCGCGCCGTGGGCGCGCGAGCTCGCGGCTCACCTCGACGACCGCGCGAGCGCCGACACCGCGCTCGGCCGCGTCACCGTCGGCGTGGCGCCGATCGGCGAGACCGCCGCCGATGGCGCGCTCGCCCACCTCGAGCGCGCGGTGCTCGCGACGCTGCCGCAGCCCGCACCGGGCACGCGCGTCGTGACCGTGAGCCGGCCGCACGGCGGGCTCGTGCTCGAGCTCGCGCCGCACGCCGACCCGCTCGTGCGCGATGCGTGGCTCGCCGGGCTGCGCGTCGCCACCGCCGGCGAGCTCGCCGCGGCCGAGCCGCGCCGGATCGCGCTCGCCGTCGCGCCGCACGCGGCGCCGATCCGTGACCTCGTCGCGGCCTGCCCCGATCCCGATGCCGCGCTCGCGCTCGACGATCCGGACCGCCGCGTCGACGCCGGCGAGCCGTTCAAGTGCACCGATCGCTAGCAACCGCCGCGCGCCGCACGTGTCGGATCCCGCGTGCGGCTCGCGCTCGTGCTCGTGCTGATCGCGGCCACCGCGCACGGCCAGCCGCGCCGGCGCAACGCGCTGAGCTGGTCCGAACCCGCCCCGAAGCCGCCGACCAACGCGAATCACGTCGAGCTCGGAGGCGGTGCGAGCGCCGGCTGGCACCCGCTGCTCGACGTCCACATCCGCTGCGACGTGACGGATCGATGGTCCGTGGCCGCGCGCGAGCGGCTCGACGACGCCGGCGTGCGCGCGGGCGAGCTCGAGCTCGCGTACGTGCTCGCCACACGCACGACCCGCATCGACTACCTGCGCGTGCGCGGCGACCTCCTCGGTGACGCCGGCGGCGGCGCCGCGGACTTCGGCAGCGTGCGCGGGCTCGCGTTCGCCGGCGCGCGCGTGCGAGCTCAGATGCTCGGGATCCCCGACTTCGCGTTCGAGCTCGGCGCGCGCGCGAGCTGGGTGCCGCTCGCCGCATCCGCGCGCGGGCTCGCGACCGAGGTCATGGCCAGCGTGTCGATGTCGTGTCCGATCGACCGCCGCACGTGCTGGCCGTTCTAGTCTAGTCGCGATCGAGCTCGAGCTCGAACTCGATGCGATGGATCGCGCCGCGCTCGGGACACACGAGCAGCACGCCATCGACCGCGAACGCGACGCGGTACTCGAGCAGCTGCCGGCGCGTCGCCGCCGCCTGGATGCTCGGCGCCTCCTCGCCGGTCTTGACCTCGGCGATCAGCTGCTCGCCGGCCTTCTCGACGAGGTAGTCCGCGCGCAGCTCGAGCGGACACCGCTCGCCATCGACGACCGGCGCCCACTCGACGCGCACCTGCCGCCCGAGCACGCGATAGCCTGCCGCCTCGAGCAGGTCCGCCGCCGCATCCTCGCCGCGCCCTGCCCTCGCCGCCCTCACCCTCGCGCGCCACGACCCGCGCCACCGGCGCAGCCAGCGCGCGACGAGGAGCGCGACCACCGCAGCCGCGAGCGCGCAGAGCACGGTCAGCACGAGCGCGATCATGCGGCCCGCGTCTGACAGCAGAGAAATTTAACCGCCAAGACGCCAAGTACGCCGAGCCGGAGCCAGAAGAACAGACCTAATCGCCAAGACGCCAAGTACGCCGAGCCGGAGCCAGAAGAATAGACCTACTTCCGAGCTTGGCGTGCTTGGCGCCTTGGCGGTTCATTTCTGCTGCTTCTTCTTCCGCAACAGCACGAGCAGCAGCAGCGCTCCGCCTGCCGCCGCGCTGCCGCCGCCGGTGCGGCAGCCGCAGCCGGTGTCGGACGCGCCGCCGTCGATGGGTTGCACGCGCACGGCGTCGAACAGCAGCTGCGCGCTGGTCGCGGCTGCCTCGCCGGTGTTGTCGCCGAGCAGCACGTGCTCGTCGCCGGTGCCGGCGAAGTCGAACTCGCCGAGCGACACGAAGCCGCTCGCCGACGTCTGGTCGACCATCACGACGTCGGTCGCGCCGGCGTGCGCGATCTCGTACTGCGCCTGCTTTGACTGGCCGATCGCGCCGCCGTCGAGGTAGACGTCGACGTGGTAGCGGCCCGGGCCGCCGGTCTTGACGATCCACATCGCGAAGTTCGCGTAGCTCGCCGCCGCGGTCGTCATCGTCCAGTCGAGCGCGCCGCCGTAGCCGGACGTCTCGTGACGCCAGTAGCGAGGGTCGCCGCCGGCGAGATAGCAGTCGCTGCGCTCGTCGATCACGCCGTCGGCCGGCAGCGCGTGACAGCGGCCGGCAACGTCCCAGAACGCCGCGCCCATGTCGCTGTACGCGGTGATCGCGTTGTCACGATAGCCGTTCGCGCGCGCCTGGCAGGTCGCGCTGGTCGTGTCGCAGCAGCCATTGTAGCGGCACGCGACCAGCTGCGCCCACCGGTTCATCACGGGGTCCGCGGCGTCGAGCGGCACCATGTTCATCCACGCCATCGCGTCCAGCCAGCCGGTGCCGCCCGTGATGTCGCGCTCGACCTTGTCCTCGACGAACCACACCGCCTGCGCGGTGTTGCCCTCGACGGTGAGGATCTGCGGCCCGTAGGTGTTCAGCGTGTCGGTGTAGGTGCCGGCGTCGAACTGGAACATGCCGAGCCCGCCCTGCTGCGCCGAGCACGGCCCGTCGGCGCCGCCCGCGATCACGGCCGTGTCGCCGCACGACGGCGAATTCGGCCCCGGACACGAGAAGCTCGGCGCCTCGCTGTAGCAGTGCGCGAGCCCGGTCTCGCTGATCGCGATGCCGGCGAGCAGCGCCGCGTTGTGGTGGCCCATCTGGTACGCGCTGTCGCGGATCAGCGTGTAGCGCTCCTGCTTCTGCGCCGCGCTCAGCTCCTGGCGCGTCGTTGCCGTCGGCTGCGAGCACGCGGCGAGCACGAGCCCCGAAAACGCGAGACGGCACATCACTTCATCGTAGCGATGCGCCGCCTCGGTGCCAGGAATTTGCTGCGGCTACGGCTGGCCCCAGCGCTGCGACTTCTCGCACTGCACGCCCTGCGGCGTCTGCTGGCAGTGCCAGCCCGGCGGCGCCTGGAAGCCGCCCATGTTGCCCTTCTGCGCGACCTGCTGGTCCTGCAGCTCGCCGAGCTTGGCCTTGACGCGGCTCTTGCTGCCGTCGCGGTGCACGACGTCGAGGTTGACGACCGTGCCCGGGCGGATCATCGCGATCGCATTGCGCAGCGTGCCGCCGTCGCGCATCGCCGCACCGTCGAGCGCGATGATCACGTCGCCCTCGGCGAGGTGCGCCTTGGCCGCCGGGCCGTCCGGCTGGACGCCCGCGACGAACACGCCCGACGTCGTGCCGAGGTGCGCCTTCTTCGCGATCGCCGGCGAGTCCGTGGCGATGTTGACGCCGAGGAAGCCGCGCACGACCTTACCGTCCTTGACCAGCTGCTCCATGATCGGCCGCGCCATGTTGCTCGGGATCGCGAAGCCGATGCCCTGGTAGCCGCCGCTGCGCGACGCGATCGCGGTGTTGATGCCGACGAGCTCGCCCTTCAAGTTGACGAGCGCGCCGCCGGAGTTGCCGGGGTTGATCACCGCGTCGGTCTGGATGAAGTCCTCGTACTCCTCGATGCCGACGTTGCCGCGGCTCTTGGCCGAGACGATGCCCATCGACACGCTCTTGCCGATGCCCATGCCGTCGCCGACCGCGAGCACGATGTCGCCGAGCCGCAGCTGCGAGCTGTCACCGAACGTGATCGGCTTGAGCGGCGGCACGTTGCCCTTGAGCTGGATCACCGCGAGATCCGCCTTCGTGTCCTTGCCGATCACCTTCGCGGGCAGCTCGGTGCCGTCCTGCAGCGTGACCGTGATGTCCTCGAAGCCGTCGACGACGTGCGCGTTCGTCAGGATGCGGCCGGTCGACGTGACGATCACGCCCGAGCCCTTCGCGCCGACCTTGTGCGGCTGATCCATTCCCTGATCGAACGGGTCGCCTCCGAACCCGAACGGGTCGAAGCTCGCCACCCCCTTCTCCTCGCGAGACACGGAGATGTTGACGACGCTATCGACCACGCGCTCGGCGACGTTGGCGACCGTGCCGTCGGTCGGAACCCCCACGGGCGCCGCCGACACCGTCGGCGTGCCCGACTTCAGCGCGGCCCCGGCTCCGACGAGCCCGAGCGCCGCAAACGCAGCCAGTAGTGAACGTTGTACCTTCATGACTCGATCCCTTGCTTAGGTCCGGGGTGGTCTAACACACGACCACGTGGTTACGAACCATGGACCCGGCAAGGGGTTGCCCGTATTCCACGGGGCTAACCCCCTTTTTCGGCAGGTGATCTCGTCGTGATGTCAGCTCACGGGGCGTGCGCGGGGGCCGCACTGCCAGCGGGAGTTGGCGGCTTCGGGGCCGCGGGCGCGGCCGGCGCGGGCGCAACAGGGTTCTTCGGAGCAGGCGCGGCCGGCGCCGCGGGCGGAGCCGCGTGCGCCGGTGCCGGCGGCGGCATGTGCGGCGGGGCGGGCGGCGGCATGTGCGGCGGCATCGCGTGCCCCGGACCGCCTGGCGCACCGAACGGGTTGCCGTGCGGCTCGATCGGCTTGCCCGGGATCGAGCCCGAGGCGCTGCCCGAGCCCGCGGGCTGATCGCTGCCCTTGCTGCTCATGACCGTGTCGATGTCGTTCTCCTCGCGCTGCGCGGTGTTCTTCGCGACGACGCCGGGGACACGCGTCTTCTCGGTCATGATCAGGTACTCGGTCTCGCCCTTCGGCGGGTTCGCCGGATCGAGATCCGTGCCCTCGGGCAGCACGCCCGGCTTCTCGTGCTTGTAGAGCGTGAGCGTGCCGAGCGTGGCGCCGCGCGCGTCCTTGTACGTCAGCTTCATCACCTGGGTCAGATCGCCCGGCTTGAGCGATGACTCGTACTCGCTCGGCCGCAGGTTGTTCGCGTTGTCGATGAAGTTCGCGAGCGTCTGGTTCGGCTTCTTGGTGTCGGCGTCGCCCCAGGTCTTGACCTCGTGGCCCTCGTTGTTCGTCGCGACGCGCACGCCGGTCTTGCTGCGGGCGCCCGCCTCGATCGTGACGGTGTCCATCTTCGTCGCGTCGAACCCGCGCGGATCGAGCAGGTGCAGGCTCGACTCGCCGATCTCGAGCGGGCTGACGAGGTCGCGCGACAGCACGTAGGCCTTGCCGGTCTGCTGATCGACCGCGTACTTGTCGGCGCCGCCGTACACGCTGCCGCCGACGAGGAACGTGCGCGAGCCGTCCTTGAACGTGACGGTGAGCGTCGTCTTGGCCTCGTCGAGCTTGTAGTCCTTCTTCTCCTTGTCGTCGGGCTTGCCGAGATCGCGCAGCGCGCGCGCCTCCGCGTAGCCCTTGATCAGCTTCTCGGCGCTGTCGCCGATCGGGAACTCGCGCGTCTTGCGGCCGGTCTCCTCGTACTCGATCGGCGGCGGCTTGGCGGCCGAGCCCGAGCCCGCGCCCGATCCGTTCGCCGAGCCCGCGGAGCCCGCGGAGCCCGCGGAGCCGGAGCCCGTCGCCTCGGCCGGCTTCGGGGGCTTCGGCTTGCGCTCGATCGTGGTCTCGCTACCCCACCAGTAGCTGCCCTTGTTCTCGAGCTTCACGATCTTGGTCTCCTGCTTGTATTCGATGGAGACCAGATCGGCCTCGGTCTTGTCCCACAGGACGACCGACCCGAGATCGGGCTTGATGGACTTGTCGCGGGTCCACGTGCGGTAGCCGTAGACCAGCATGACGGCGAGCAACACGCCGTGTACGAGCGCGCCTCTCATGGCTTCACCTCTGCTGACTTCGCGGACTGCTTGGTGCTGCGGCGGCGGCGCGTCAGCGTACCGACGAGCCCCAGCGCGAGCACGAGCAACGGTGCGCCGACGATGGTCCCGAGGAACCACTTCGCGGCGCGCCCCTTTGTCTGCTCGATCGGTTTGTCGTCCTCGCTCACGACGTCGCCGGCGAACACCTCCTTGCCGACGAGCCAGTCCATCGAGTTGTCGAGCAACCCGCCGCCGATGTCCGACACCATCGCGATCGCGGCGTGGCCCATGCTCTGGACCAGCGCGTCACCGAACAGGTCGACGTCGGCGAACACGAGCGCGCGCCAGCCGTCCTTGTCCTTGCCATCGGCGCCCTTCACCTTCGGCCCCTCGATCGCCGCGGCGATGTTCCACTTCTGGCGCTTCTCGGTGCCCGAGTCGAACGCGAAGTTGTTGTCGTAGTCGAGCCAGCTCGTCTCCATCGAGTGGATCGTGATCGTCTTCCGCGGGTGGTCGCCCTTCGACGCGAACGGCACGTCCTCGAGCGCGCCCGCGTCGATGAGCACGAGGCCCGAGCGCGCGGCGCGCGACAGCGCGGTCGTCGACGCGTGGGCGGAGAACTGCGTCGTGATCACGAACCGGCGGTCGCTCGCGTTCCCGCGCTGCGGCAGGAACGCCTGGTCGTCGGTCAGGTGGCCCGGGTTGAACTTGAGCCCGAGCTTGCCCTCGAGCCCGCCCATGCTCGGCTCGGCGGTCGGATCGAGCGCGATCAGCAGGCGGCCGCCGCGATCGAGGTAGCGCTCGAGCGACGACCACTCCGCCGGCTGCAGCGGCACGGTCGGCGCGAGCATGATCACGACGTTGGCGTCCTGCGGCACGTCCTTGACGAGATCGACGAGGCCGAGCTCCTTGACCTCGTAGTCGAGATCGGTGAGCCGCTTGCGGAACGCGGTCGTCCGCCGCTCGGGGACCTTGCCCTTGACCTCGGGCGGCATCGACTCGGGATCGGTGACCTCGCCGTGGCCGCTCGTCAGGTACGCCTTGCGCTTCTCGGCGAGCAGCTTGCGCAGCTGCGAGTTGACCTCGCGGTCGAAGTTGCGCAGCTTGCTGCCGTTACGCGCCTTCTGGAGGTCGGTGTCGACGTCGATCGTGCCCGACTTCTCCTTGTCGCCGGTGCCGCGCACCATCACGATGGTGCCGTCCTTCGTCACCTTGTACTTGCCGGCGAGCTCGGCATCGATCAGGCGATCGTGCTTCTCGATCTGCACCTTGCCGGTCGCCGACGCGAGCGCCTCGAAGTAGTCGTCGACCTGATCGAGCACCTCGTTCGGCTCGGGGAAGAACAGCAGCACCTTCACCGGATCCTGGCTCGCCGCGACGATGTTCTTCGTCGAATCGCCCGGAGACGAGGTCTTGAAGTATCTGACGTCGAGCTGGATGTTGCGCTCGG
>JBLMXA010000244.1:0-6431 GCA_050257515.1 Acidobacteriota bacterium
AGCTCGGGCCGCGCGAGGTGGAGCGCGACGATCCGGCACACGCGCAGCTCGTCGGAGCGATCGCCGAGGTACGCGAGCGCGATGTCGGGATCGGCGCTGTGCTCGAGCAGCGGCGCGTCGAGCGGCTGCGTCTTGCCGTCGGCCTCGAGCGCGGTGATCGTGCCGGCCTGCGACACGCGCACGACGATCGCCGGCCGCGTCGCGAGCTCGGCGAGCGCGCGCGCGTGCAGCGAGCCCGGATCGAGCGGCGGCGGCGCCGCCGGGGCGGGCTTCGGCCGCGCGGCGGCCGCCGCGGCGTGCTCGGCGGCGGCGGCGCGGATCAGCGCCGCGAAGATCACGATGAACAGCACGTCGAACAGCGACGTCAGATCGGGCGGCACGTGGCGGCGGCGGCGGTTCCTCACGCGCGCGTCCTCCGCCGCGCGTCCCACGCCTCGAGGTTCTTCTCGGCGGCATCGACCCACGCGGTCACCGTCATCGCGAAGCTCGCGGAGAGCAGGATGCTGCACGCGAGCCCGGCGACCGTCGTCCACACCTTGAGCGCGAGCGGGCCGAGCAGCTTCGTCAGATCGCTGCCGGTGTACGCGAGCGACAGGCCGATGCCGAGCACGGTGCCGAGCAGGCCGAGCTGGCGCAGCAGGTCGACCCAGAACGCGAGCGCGGACTCGAGCCGCTGCGCGCGCATCTGCCAGCTGCGCATCTGCTTCTGCGCCCACGCCGGATCCTTCGCGTCGAGGATCGCGCGCGCCTCGTCGCGGATCTGTTGCTGCTCCAACGATCCCGGCTTGCGCGCGTCGTCGGCGACGAGCTCGATGCCGAGCTGATCGGTCAGCGCCTTCACCCACGCGAGCTCGCGATGGACGTGCAGCCAGCCGGCGAAGAACACCAGCACGATGAACGCGCAGAGCAGGATGGTGAGCGACCACCCCTGGACGAAGCTCTCCATCGCGCGTCGATGATAGCTCAGGGCAGAGGCAGATCGGCGTCCCCGCGCTTCCAGCGGCCATCGCCGTCGGCGTCGATCAGGATCGGCGACGCGATCGCGAACGGCGTCACGCCCGGGCGGTTCCAGCGGTCCTTCTGGTAGGTGCCGGTGAGCGGAAGCGGCAGCGGCGTGTCGCCGTCGGCGGTGACCGCGAGCCAGGTGTCGGCCGCGCCGACCTCGATGCGGCCCGCCCAGTGGTGCGTGCGCACGTTCGCCGGCACGTCGATCGTCTGCGCGAGCGCCGGCCCGGTGGCGCCGCCGATCGTGATGCGGATGCGATCGACGTGCACCCACCGCGCCTGCGCGACCGTGACGTCGACCCACACCGCACCATCCGCGGGCACGAGCGCCTGGCCCGGGCCGACGGTCGGCGTCGCGCCCTTCCTCGCGGCGACCTCGACGTCGAGCCACGGCCCGCTCGTCGCGACGACGCGGCGCGCGCGGATCGCCCGGATGAAACCGTCCTCGTCGAACGGCTGCACGCGCGGGTCATCGACGTAGACGTAGTTGCGCGTCGTACCGTCGAGCACCCAGTTGAGATCGTGGGTGTCGCTGTTGCCGAGCGGCGCGATCAGGTGGCCGTGATCGATCATCGTGTAGAAGTCGCGCACGCTGTCGTCGAAACGGCGATCGCCGGGCACGTTGAAGGCGCTGTAGCCGGCGAGCACCTCGACCGCGTCGAACGTCAGCGGGAACGGCGGTGGCCACTTCACGCCGTCCCAGCCGGTGCCGTCGTAGAGCGCGGTGACGCGGAACCTGGGGTGGTTGACCTGCACGATCGGCCTTCCCGGGAACGAGTGCGCGAGGTCGAACATCTGCTGCACGCTCGCGTGCGCCGGCACCTTCGGCGCGAGCCCGCGCGGCACCGGATAGACGCCGAGGTGCACCGAGTCCGCGGTCAGCTCGTTCGACGCGATCGACGTCACGCGATCGCCGAGGTGCAGCTCGCCGATCTCGGCGTCGAGATCGCCGCTCGCGTTGTGATCGCTGAGGCCGATCACCTGGATGCCCGCCGCGACCTGTGCGATCACGCGCTGCGGGTTCGGCAGCGTCGAATCGTTCGACGCGTGCGCGTGGACGTGGAGATCGGCGGCGAGCGTGCCCTGCGGCGTCCACGCGCGCTCGAGCGCGATCGGCAGCTCGACGCGGCCGCGGTCCGCGGACAGGTCGACGTCGCCCTCCCAGCGCTCGTACTCGACGCCGCGCCACGCCCACACGTGGTAGCGACCGTACGGGATCTCGCGGCCGATCGGCACGTCACCCTCGCCGTACGCGACGATGATGCCGTCCCACGTGCCGAGCACGCCGGGCGCGTAGACGATCGCGGTCTGGCCCTGGCGCTTGCCGTAGACGTCGAGCGTGCCGAGGTGGAGCGGCTGCTGGTTCGCATCGAACAGCAGCACGCGCGCGCCGACCGGCGTCTTACCGTCGGTGACGTGGATCGCGAGCGTCGTCGTCGATCTCGGCTTCTCGCGGTGACACGCCGCGAACGCGAGCAGCAGGAGCAGCTTGCTCACAGCCGGAACTCGGCGCCGGCGACGATCGCCAGCCCGAGCTGCGGCTCGAGCCCGAGCCCCTTGCCGAACACGCCGAAGCCGACCTCGAGCTCGGCCTGCGCGGTCACCGCGATCGCGTCGGCGACGCTCGCGCGCACGCCACCGCCGAGGTGCACCGGGATCGCGAGGCCGGTGACGCCGTCGTCGGGGAACCGCACGATGCCGATGCCGATGCCGGCACGCGCGAACGGCCGGAAGTCACCCTGCGCGGTGAAGTACCGCCGCACGGTCGCCGAGATCTCGACGCCGCTGCCATCGGTGATGCCGTGATCGCAGAGGTAGGTGTTCATGCGATCGCGGAAGCACGCCGCGCCGCCGCTGCCGAACGTGAAGCTCGCGCCGCCGTCGAACCAGTCCTCGTCGGACAGCTGGTAGAGGTAGTGGCCGGCGATCCGCAGCCCGCCGGGCGTCACGCGACCGCCGCTCGCGACGCCGAGCTCGGCGCCGATCGCCTGCTCGCCGACGTCCTCGGCGGCCGACGTCGTCGTCGAGGCCGCGGGCTCGTCGGCCCGAGCGCTTCGCGGAGCGAGCACGAGCGCGAGCGCGAGCACGAGCCCGACCGCGAGGGTCTCGCTCACCCGCCGCGACATACCATCACCTTCGCGCCGGCTTGCTTGTCGTCGACCTGCGCGCACGTGTAGCCACCGCCGAGGAACTGGCAGTCGGCGTTCGACACGCACTCGAACGCGCACACGCCGTTGGCCTCGGCGACGCACAGCGCGCCCGCCTCGCAGTTGCTGTCCGTGTCGCACGCCACGGTGCAGAACCCGCCCGGCCAGTCGCCGCTGGGGCCCAGGCAGGTCTGCGCGCAGTCGGCGTTGACATCGCAGCGCGCGCCGAGCGAGCGCGACACGTCCGAGCTCTGGCAGGCGGCGAGCGCGAGCAACAGCAGGGACGTCCTCACGGCGCGAAGCTAACGCGCCGGGCGCGGGTGCGCCACTCTACAGGCCGTGACGGCGGCGACGCCGGTTCGCCCCGGCCGCGTGCGCGAGCGCGGAGATCAGAGCTTCCCCCGCGCGCGGGCTCGACTTGGCCGCGTCGACCAGCGGCTGCAGCGTGCTCTCGACGTCGGCGCCGCCGCGCAGCGGCCCGCCGGCGCCCCACGCGAGCTCGAGTGCGCGCTGCGCGGCGACCTCGCCGATCAGCACCGCGAACTGCGGCGACGCGATGCACGCCAGCCGCGCGAGATCGGCGATCGAGCATGCCGCGAGCCGGCCGCCGCCGAGCAGCCACTCGGCGAGCGCCTCCCACGCGCGCATGTCGAGGATCGCCGCATCGGCCGGCGCCTCGGGCACGCGCACGACGTTGGGCGCCACCGCGCCCTGATCGGGCGGCGTGATCACGACGTGGCGCTCGCCGTCGCCGCGGTCGAGGATCAGCATCCGGACGAACCGGCGCTGCCTCACGCGCGTCGTGCGCGGCGCGAAGTAGCCATCGCTCGTGGTCGCGGCCACGCCGTCGAGCACGTGCCGGCGCGTCCAGCCGTCCGGCATCCGGAGTAACAGCGTGTCGGACTCGAGCTGCACCTCTGCGCGCGCTGGCCGGAACGCTTCGGGATCGCGGTAGAGGGCGGTTCGGCCCACGATCCGATCATAGCAGAGGCTTACTTGCGCTTGCGCTTTCCGCGCTTGGGCGCGGCTGTGGGCTCGGGCACATTCGCCTTGTCCTTGACGGACTGCAGGCGGCGGATCGCGCGCAGCCGGAGCTGGCGGTCGAGCTTGGGCTTGAACGCGGCCGCCTGGATCTCGGGCACCACACCGGCGCGTACCGCCGCGTCTTCCTTGAGCAGCAGCGCGCGGACCTGATCGGGGGACGACAGCGCACGCAGCTTGGCGATCGTCGCCGGGTTGCGCAGCGCGCGGGCGAGCCGGCCGAGGATCGGCAGGTGCAGGCGGTCGTACTTGAGGCCGAGCAGGAAGAACAGGTACGTCGCGTTGCCGTCGGAGGCGCCGAACGGGATGCCCTCCCACGACCGGCCGACGACGATGAACGGCCGCGCGATCTTGCCCTTGTCCCTGGCGCGCGTGTGCAGGAACGCGACGCCGCCCTCCATCGCGGTCGACGCGAGCGACTCGCGCTCGACGACCGCGCCGACGAACCACGGCTTGTCGGCGAGCCAGCCGTTCGTGTACGCGCGCGCGGCGAGCTCCTCGATCACGCCGATCGGGCTGTTCGCGCGCAGGTTCGTGATGATCGCCTGGTCCGGCAGCAGGTCCTCGAGCGGCAGCTTCATGCCGTCGGGGACGTCGACGAAGCTCTCGTCCTCGCCGACCAGCTGATCCTCGATCCACTGATCGATCGCCGGGCGCTTGAACCGCCACTGGCGATCGACCTGGAGTGCGGGAATCTTGCCGCTCGCGACGAGCTTTCCGACCGTGCCCTCGTCGAGGTGCAGGTAGCTCGCGAGCTCGTGCATCGTGAGCAACTGGCCTTCGGGGGCTTGCTTTTTCGGCATCGGCGCGTTCGCGCGCATTCTAGACATGTGCGACGGGCGCGCAAACCCCTTTCACCGTAGAATTTTATGCCGTGAGAGCGCCTCGCTGGTCGCTGCGCCGCGTCCGCGTCCTGGTCGGGACCAAGTTCCGGCTGATCGCGGGCCTGGTCGGCTTCGTGATCGTGGCGTGGCTCGTCGAGCAGATCCTCGGCCTGCGCGGGCCGGTCGACCTCGGCCCGCTGCTCGCCGCGCTGATGGCCGGCATCCCGGCCGCGCTGTGGCTCGGCTTCTTCTACCTGATGGATCGCCACGAGCCCGAGCCCAAGCAGCTCGTCGTCGGCGTGTGCGTGCTCGGCGCCCTGGTCGCCGCGCCGCTCGCCGACTTCGTGCAGTTCCAGGCGGTGCCGCCGATCGCGCTCGAGGTCCACGGCATCTCGCAGCACTCGCTCGACCGCATCATCTACGCCGTGTTCATCGCCGGGCTCGCGCAGGAGATGTGCAAGTACGCGTGCGTCCGCTACACGGTCTACATGTCGCGCGAGTTCGACGAGCCGATGGACGGCATCGTCTACATGATGGCGTGCGGCACCGGGTTCGCGGTGTGGGTCAACTACCACCGGCTGTCGGGCCAGGGTCATCAGGTCTACCTGTCGACCGGCGCCGCGCAGGCGGTCGTCACCACGCTCGCGCACGCGTCGTTCGCCGGCGCGCTCGGCTACGTGATGGGCCGCGCGAAGTTCTCGCGGCGCAACGCACCGGTGCGCGGCATCCTGCTGATGCTCGGCCTGCTCGGCGCCGCGGCGCTCAACGGCGGGTTCTCGCTCGTCAAGAACTGGATCGAGCAGCCCGGCATGGCGCAGCACCCGTGGCGCGGCGTCGGCTACGCGACGATCTGCGCGTCCGCCGTGTTCGCGGTGATCTGGCTCGTCTCGCAGCGCCTGCTCGCCGACTCGCCGTTCCGGCGGGAGGGCGCGTGACCGAGGAGAACGGAGACGGCGTCCGGCGTCCGGCGTCCGACGTCCCGCCGGAAGCAGAGCCCAAGCCCGAGGCCGCGCCCGAGGCGGTCGCGGTCGCGAAGACCGAGTCCGTCGAGGCGGCGCCGGTCGCGGTCGAGGCGGCGAAGGCCGAGGCGGTCGTCGCGCCGGTCGAGTTCGTCAAGACCGCGCCGATCGGCGAGATCGTGCGCACGCCGGCCGAGCCCGCGCCGAAGATCGAAGAGCCGGAGCCGCCGAAGCCCGAGCCGCTGGTGGAACCAGCTGCTACTTCCGAGCCGGACGCCGGACGCCGGACGCCGGACGCCGGCTCGAGCGAGCCGAGCCCCGACTTCATGCTCGCCGAGGAGGCTCCGGCGCCGATCGCGCCGCTGCCGCCGGTCCTGCCGACGCCGGCGGAGGCCGCGCTGCAGGCGGCGCGGATCGTCAGCCAGATGGTCGACATCGACAGCGAGTCGGGCGCG
>JBLMXA010000245.1:0-3569 GCA_050257515.1 Acidobacteriota bacterium
CGCGAGCGCGAGCGCACCGAACGCGAGCGCGCGGCGCGGCGTCCAGACGTCGTGCGTCGCGGCGAGCGCGAGCGCGACGAGCAGCGGCAGCAAGTGGATCCATTGCCGCGACTCGCTCGCCGCCGAGAACCCGACGAGCATCGCCGCCGCGAGCGACGCGCCTGGCCCCCACTCGGCCGCGGCCGCGGCGACGCGCGGCCACGCGAGCACCGCGACGAGCACGATCGGCCCGAAGTACACGACGTGGTGGACGAGCCCCCACGCAGGCCCGCGCAAGAGCTCGAGCGCGTACTCGTTCGAGAACTGCTCGAAGTCGGGGCCGCCCTCGACGGTGCCCGCGGTGTCGAGCCACCACGCGCGCGCCACTCCGACCGCCGCGATCACCGCGAGCGCGACCGCGACACGCCGCCAGCTCAGCTCGCGCAGGTAGCCGCGCACGTTCCACAGCCGGCGCTCGCGCGCGACCACGAACCAGCCGGCGGCGAGCTGCAGCGCCGCGAGCGGCCACGTCAGCACGAACAGGTCGCGCCGGATCCACTCGACGAGCTTGTCGTCGCCGACGCCGCCCATCGGGCTGCCGTAGAAGTTGCGCGTCTCGCCGAGCACCTGCACGGTCATCGCGACCGCCAGCACCGCCGCGGCGACCAGCGGCCAGCGCCGCGGCACCGGATCGACCGGCCGCGCGGGCCGCCGCAGCACGAGCAGCACCGCCGCCAGCGGCGGCAGCGGCGGCCACGTCACGACGCCGAGCGCGCCCGCGATCGCGACCGCGACGTCGCGCCGCGCGAGGAAGCCCCACACGAGCAGCATGCCGAGCGCGAACGCGGTCGTGTCGACGAGCACCGGATCGTAGAGCGCGTGGCGCGCGTTCGCGAAGCCGCCGAACAGCGCGGCGAAGCCGACCCACGCCGCGGCCGCGCGCCACCGCATCACCGCGATCGCGAGGTGCGCCCACAGAGCGGCGGCGCCGGCGAGCATCGCGACATCGAGCACGCAGAACGCGAGCAGGTGGTGCGCGACCGTCGGCGCGGCGCCGAGCGAGTGCATCACCGCGTAGACGAGCGCCGACGGCAGCACGCGCCCGGCCTGGTAGCGCGTGACGCCCAGCTCGACGACGCGGTGCCAGAACTGATCCGACCACCGCATGTACGCCAGGCCGTCCCAGCCCTGCCCCGCGTTGATGCCGATGCGCTCGCCGAACGCGATCGTCACGACGCCGAGCGCGATCACGATCGCGGCCATCACCACCGCGTGGCGGCGCCACGCGGTCACTGGATCGCGGCCGGCACGCTGCCCGGCGTCGGCGCGGAGAACGTCGCCGTGGTGTCCCACGTCGTGCCGGTCGCCTCGCTCGTCTCGTCGTCGCCGGTGATGCCATTTCCGTTGCCGCCGTGGGTCTCGCTCGCGCCCTCGAGCGCGATCCGCTTCGTCGACTTGCCGGCGCCCGCGGCCGCGGCCTGCGCCGGGAGCGAGTCGGCGTCGACCGCATACGTGCAGCCGAGCTGCGCGTAGCCGCCCTTCGGATCGAGGCCGTTGATCGAGCTCGGCACGCCGGCGAGCACCATGTCGACGTCCTGCACGAGCGCGCTGGTGCCGTCCCACTCGAACAGCACGACGAGCTCGCCGGCGTCGGTCAGCGTCGCGGGCGGGTTGATCGCCACGGTCGTGATCGTGCCGTCGGCGATCGAGTAGCTCGGCTGCGAGCCATAGGCGGTCATGAAATTCGCGGCGGTGTCGGTCGCGACCGTGATCACCTGCGCCGGCGCGAGCGTCGTGCCGGCCGGGAACTTGACGATGAAGTCGTCGGCGCCGAGGTTCGGCGCACCTGCTGGGAGCTTGTAGTAGGCTCCGGAATCGCTGAGGTAGTAGTGCGAGAGGTCGACGGTCGAGGTCGTCGGATTGACGAGCTCGATGAACTCGTGCCCCGACGGCGTCAGCACGACCTCGGAGAGCAGCACGTGCGGGCCGCTCGCCGCGGGCCTGGGGCACGCAGCATCTGCGCTCGTCGTGTCGGGCGCGGCATCGCGGTGCGCCGGCGCGTCGTCGCCCCCCGGCGGCGCGTCCTGCAGACCCATACCGCCGCGCGCGCAGGCGCACACGCCCAGCACCACGACGACACAGCGCATGGCCGCGTCGTACCACCTCCTGCACGAGTTTTGGTAAGGTCCAGCCGTCTAACAAGGAGCCGGTCGTGAGCGAAGTCACCCTCGAAGAGCGCGGTCGAGCGCTCGAGAATCAGTTCTACGAGAAAGAGAACCAGGCGAAGCTCGCGGCCATGAAGACGAAGCTCGACTCGGCCGGCGGCAAGGACGAGCTGCGCAAGGCCTCGGGCATGTCGGACGAAGCCGTGCTCGACAAGCTCGTCGCGCTCGGCCTGCGTGCGAACACGATCGCCGCGCTGTCGCTGGTGCCGCTGATCCAGGTCGCGTGGGCCGACGGCAAGATCCAGGACAACGAGCGCACCGCGATCCTGCAGGGCGCGCACGGCAAGGGCCTCGAGCGGGGCACGCCCGGCTACGAGCTGTTGCAGACGTGGCTGCAGCAGCCGCCGAAGGACGACCTGTTCGTCGCGTGGGAGGCGTACATCAAGTCGCTGACCTCGCAGCTCAACGACGAGCAGAACCGGCTGCTCAAGAACCAGATCGTCGGGTTCGCGAAGATGGTCGCCGCGGCGGCCGGCGGCATCCTCGGCTTCGGCAAGGTGAGCGCGAGCGAGGAGAAGGTCCTGCATCGCATCGAGAACGCGTTCCACCGCTAGATGCGGGTTCTCGGCAAGACCGGCGTCAAGGTCTCGCGCGTCGCGCTCGGCGCGATGTCGTTCGGAGGCGATTCGGACGAGGCGGCGGCCGCGCAGATCTGGCGCGCCGCGCGCGACGCGGGCGTCAACTTCGTCGACACCGCCGACGTCTACAACGAGGGCCGCAGCGAGGAGATCCTCGGGCGGTTGATGCGCGGCGAGCGCGACGACATCGTGCTCGCGACGAAGGCGTACTTCCCGACGGGCCCCGGCCCGAACGCGCGCGGCTCGTCGCGCTACCACCTCGTGCGCGCGGTCGAGGCGAGCCTGCGCCGGATGCAGACCGATCGCATCGACGTGTTCTACCTCCACCGCTTCGACGACGTCACGGACCTCACCGAGACGCTGCGCGCGGTCGACGATCTCGTGCGGGCCGGCAAGATCCTGTACCCGGCGTGCTCGAACTTCGCGGCGTGGCAGGTCGCGCACGCGCTCGGGCTCGCGGCGCTGCACGGCTTCGCGCCGATCGTCGCTGTGCAGCCGATGTACAACCTCGTCAAGCGCGCCGCCGAGATCGAGCTGTTGCCGATGGCGCAGGCGCTCGACCTCGCCGTCGTGCCGTACAGCCCGACCGGCGGCGGCCTGCTCACCGGCAAGTACGCGGCCGACCGCCGGCCCGAGCGCGGCCGGCTCGTCGACTGGAAGATGTACCAGACGCGCTACGCCGATCCGGCCTACTACGCGGTCGCCGGAAATTTAAGCTAGCTCGCCACCGAGCTCGGCCACGCGCCGGCGACGCTCGCGGTCGCGTGGGTCGCGTCGCACCCTGCGG
>JBLMXA010000246.1:0-4681 GCA_050257515.1 Acidobacteriota bacterium
GCGACGCGGTCGAGCTCCATGAACCAGCGCTGCGGGCGCGGCTCGAAACCGGTCCAGTTCACGAGGTACGGGCCGCCGATCGGCAGCGGCAGCAGATCGTCGGGCAGCAGGATCCCGTAGCCGGGGACGTCCTCGAGGTCGAGCGTCGTCGTGTGGCCGACGCCCGCGGGCGCGCCGGGGTCGCGCACGATGATGTCCTCGCGGCGGTGGACGACGGGCGCGACCCGCCCGCCGACGCGGATGCCGCCGGTGACGCGCTCGACCTGCCACACGTCGGTGACGTCGGCGAACGCGCTCGTGGCCGTCCACGCGACCTCGCGCGTGTGGCCGAGCGCGATCCCGGGGGTACCGGGGTACGCGAAGCCCTCGACGTCGTAGCTGCCACCGGCGTCGCGGCTGTCGAGGTGCATCGGGTACGGTGCGCCGAACGTCGAGAAGCTGAGGTGCGGATCACCGGCGATCATCGGCCGGCCGTTCGCGGTGAACCGGCCGTCGATCGCCCAGTTGTTGCTGCCGCCGCCGCGGAACGCCGCGAAGCCACGCGCGAGCACGCCGAGCAGGCGCCGCGCATCGGCGTCGGACAGCACCGGCGGTGCGTGGGAGGGCGCGCTCGCCGCGCGCGCCTGCGTCGCTGGCCGATCGTCGGGTGGCAGGCCGAACGTCGCGTGCGCGGGGAGCACGAGCTGCACGCTCGCCATCACGTCGGGATAGACGAGCTCGAGGATCGTCACCGCGATCTCGAACTCGATCGTCTTGTCGAGCACGAGGTTGGCGCCCTTGACGATGATGTAGGGATCGTCGTCGTCCCACGGCTCGGGCAAAAAGTCGTGCTCGTCGGGACCGAACCCGAGAGGCAGCGGCACGGTCCCCGCCCGGACCTCCGCGATTCGCGCGTTGATCCCCGCGACCCAGGCGCGCAGCAGGCGCGCGTGCTCGGGATCCGCGCGGCGCGTCGCCTCGGCATCGGCCTTGCCGAGGCGCACGAGGTCGAACGTGCGCGCGAGCGTGTCCTCCTGGAGCCTGGCATCGCCGAGCACCTCTGCGACGCGGCCGCGGGCGCGCCGGCGCAGCATCTCGATCTGGTAGAGGCGGTCGCTCGCCATCTGGTAGCCCGCGCCGTAGAACAGGTCGGCATCGTTCGCGGCGTAGACATGCGGTATGCCCATGTCGTCGACGATCACGTCGACCGGCGCGGACGGAAACCGCTCGTGAGTGTTGTCGCCACATGCGGTGATCGCGAGCGCGACCAGCGGGAAGCGGAGGAGCCGCACGATCGGAGACGATCGCCTGGCCGTCCGGTCGCGCTGGCAATCGCTGACAGCTGCGACCGCGCGGCCGCGATCGGCGGTCGTGCTATGCAAGCGCCGTGGACGCGTGCCTCAGCGCCGACGATCTCGCGGCGTACGTCGCGGGCGCTACGAGCGAGCGCGAACGGCTCCAGCGCCACGTCGAAGCCTGCGAGGAGTGCCGGCGTGCGGTCGCCGCGGCCGTGCGCGCCGAGCGCGTGGACCGCGAGCGGACCACCTCCATGCTCGCGCCGCCGGTGCGCGGCGAGCAGGCGCGATCGCGCGAGTACACGCTCGCGACCCTGCGCGACGAGGAGATCAGGTCGGCGCGCACGATGATCCGCATGGGACGCGGCGTCGGGCTCGCCGCGATCCTGCCCGTGCCGCTGCTCGGCGGCGTGCTCGCCGTGCAGGTCCTGTTCGTCGGGCTCGTGATCGCGGCGGTCGCGGTCGGCATCGTGATCGAGCGCCGGATCCGCCGGCCCGAGCGCTACAGCGAGCGGGCGATGCTGTTCCTCGCCGCGCTCGTGGTGTCTGCCGGCCTCGCCGGGATGCTGTATTACGGCATCTTCTCGGCCGCGCAGCTGTTTCCGGTCCTCACGATCTACGCGTTCAGCCGGCGCGAGCGGTTCGGCAACACGCTCGTGGTGTACCTCGCCACGGCGATCGGCCAGGCGCTGCTCGCGGCGCTCGTGATCCCCGGGGTCGTCCAGGACCCGGGACTGTTCCAGCCGCACCTGCCGCTCGCGATCCAGGTCGTCGGGCACATCCTGATCCAGATCGGCGACGCCGCGGCGTTCGCGGTCGGCTGGCAGTCGCGGCGGGACACGCAGGCCGCGATCGAGAGCCTGCAGCGCGAGATGGTGCTGTCGGCCAAGCGCGAGGCGCTGCTCCAGGAGGCGCGCGATGACCTCGACCGCGCGAACCGCGTCGGCGGCGCGGGCCGCTACACCGATCAGACGTTCGGATCGTATCGGCTCGGCAACGTGCTCGGCCGCGGCGGCATGGGCGAGGTGTACGACGCTCGCCACGTCGACACCGACGAGCCCGCGGCGGTGAAGCTGCTCGCCCCGCGCGAGCTCGGCAACCCGCGCAGCGTCGAACGCTTCGTGCGCGAGGTCCGCGCGATCCGCGCGCTGCGCTCGCCGCACGTCGTCCGCGTGCTGGCGGCGAGCGAGGTCGGCGATCCGATCCCGTACCTCGCGATGGAGCGCTTGCACGGCCAGACCCTCGCGCAGCTGCTGCGCAGCTCGCCGCCCGCGGCCCAGCTCGTCGACATGCTCGCGCAGGTCGGCACCGCGATCGAGGAGGCCTGGGCGCTCGGGATCGTGCATCGCGATCTCAAGCCGCACAACCTGTTCCTCGCCGCGGAGCCACGCGGGACGAGCTGGAAGGTGCTCGACTTCGGGATCGCCGCGCTCGGCGAGCATGGCGGCACCCTCACGGAAGGGCTCGTCATCGGCACGCCGGCCTACATGGCGCCCGAGCAGGCGCGCGGCGAGCGTGTCGACCTCCGCACGGATGTCTACGCGCTGTCCGCGATCGCGTATCGCTGGCTGACCGGCAGGCCGGTGTGCTCGGGCGACGACGTCCGCGCATCGCTGTATCAGGTCGTGCACCGGACGCCGACACGCCCCGGCTCGATCGCCGAGCTCGCGCCCGACGTCGACGCGGTGCTCGCGATCGGGCTCGCCTGCGAGCCCGGCGATCGCTGGGCGACCGTCGCCGAGCTGCGCGCCGCGCTCGCGACGGCGCTCGCGGGCGAGCTCGCGCCCGCGCTGCGAGACCGCGCCGCGCGGCTCGTCGTCCGCTACCCGTGGGGCGGCGCGCGCTAGTCTAACCTTAGGGCTCTCGGACAGCCGCCTAGCGCAGGGCGGCCTCGATCGACGCGTCGAGCTCGCTGTCGATCAGCCTCAGGATGCTGTCGGCCTCGGCGCTGTCGGCGAGCTCGAGCTGTGCGACGAGGCGCGCGCGTGTCGTCTCGAACAGGCCCTCGCGGATCGCGGCCAGCCAGCGCGCGACCGTGGCGCGATGGACCTGGTACAGGGCGCCGATCTCGTCGATCGACAGGTCGTCGAAGTAGCGATAGCGCAACAGCGTGCGCTCGCGATCGGTGAGCGAGCGCGCGGCGTCGGCGAACGCGACGCGGAACTCGTCGCGGTAGCGCTGCTTGAGCGCGGCAAGTAGCGGATCGATCGCGGCGGCGTCGTCGAGCATGTCGGAACCGACCGGCACGGTGCGCCGCGCGCGCATCAGGTCGATCGCCGTGCGCACCGCCGCGGCCCGCAGCCACGCGCGCAGATCGCCGCGGCCGGAGTAGCTGGCGAGCCGCGGCACCCGGTCGTCGCCGACGAGAAACAGCCGCTCGCGGAGCTTGAGCTCGGCGTCGTCGGCCAGGCCGGCATCGAACGAACGGCGCAGGGCGCTGCGGATCACGGGCGCGTAATCGGTCTCGAACGCGGTGATCGCCGACGCGTTTCCAGCCGCACAGCCGAACGCGATCGCCAGCGCCCCCGCGTGGAGCGGCCGCAGCCCCGCGCGACCGGCGCGGTCGCACGACACGCGTTCGGCGACGTGGCCGACGAACGCGACCGGATCGAGATCGACCCCCGGCGCCTCGGCGCGCGCGCGCGCGACGAGCTCGGCGAGCTCCTCCGCGAGCTCGGACACGGCCGCGCCGTCGCGCAGCGCCGGAGCGAGGCGAGAGAGGAACGACTCGACCAGAACGCCCATGCCCGTTCGTAACACGGCGTGCGCCACCGGGCGGACGCGCTCTCACCTCCAGCTCGCCGCACCCGCCGCCCACGTCGTGTAGACCGTCACGAGCTTCGCGGCGAGGCCGTCGTCCGCGCCGTGCGCGCTGAACTTCTTGATCGCCCAGTGAAACACGTAGGCCTCGTGGCCCGACGGCTCCAAGGTGCTCGAGAAGGGGCGCTACGGCGCGAGCCTGCTCGCACACCTGGCGGTCGCAACGCGTGCAGACCACCTGCCGCTCTGCTGCCTCGAGAACGACTTCGCGCGTCGCGGCTTGCTCAGTACCTCTTCCTAGCGCGCGTGCAGTTCGCCTCCCCCGATCGCATTACCCATCCTCGCGACGCGAAGGCCGCGGTTCGCAAGTACCTCCACACGCGTTGTTCGTTCCGCTACGTCAAGACGGGTAACGCTGAGGAGGCACGGAGGCTCGAACAGCAGCTCAAGGTCGAGCTCACACCGGCCCTCAACCCATGACCGCGATGGTTCACTGCTCGTCTCCCGGCTGTAGCGGAGTGTGCGTCCAAGCGTAGGAATGCAGCAGCTCGGCGGCGAGCGCGTCGCACTCGGCGCGATAATGATGCGCGTGGGGCACAGGCACGCTGACTTGGCCTTTCACGAAGCCGAGGCGTTCCAGGGCCAAC
>JBLMXA010000247.1:0-7646 GCA_050257515.1 Acidobacteriota bacterium
GTGCTGGCTGTCGAAGTGGCTGCAGTGCTCGGTCATGAGGTTGTTCGGCTCGGTCGGCGCCCACAGCGCGCTGTCGCTCGCGTCGGGGCTCATGGCCTGCTCGTCGGTGATCCACGTCCACGTGCTCGTCGGCGAGGTGACGTCGGTGAGCCCGACCCAGCCAAACCCGAAGTTGTCGAGGTAGTCGCGCTCGCTCGTGTCCGAGAGCACGGCGAGATGGGTGTGGTGAAGGATCGGCGGACCGGCGGTCTCGTCGTCGGCGCAGTCGCGGGCCGCCGTCACGAAGTCGACCGCCGCGGTGATCAGGCGGTAGCGCGAGTCGGTGCCGTTCGACATCGTGTAGTCGGCCGGGCACATCGGCGCCGCGTCGATCGACGGCGGTGCGTCGGACGGAGCGCGCGGCTGCGCGAAACAACCGGCCGCGCTCGTCGCGAGCGCGAGGAGCGACCACCTCACCACCGCATCTTACGCTACAGCGGCCGCGACCACACGACGTGGTGATCGTCGGACGCGTGGCGCCAGTCGCCGCCCCACTCCCAGCCCTGCTCGTCGAGCGCGGCGACCACGGGGCCCGGGCGGACGATCATGCCGGGGCGCACGCGCGCGCGATCGGCGAACGCGGCGCCCTCGGCGGGCAGGATGCGATCGGGGCGCCGCCAGGGATTCTCGACGGGGTTGAGGTCGATCGCGCGGCCGAGCGCGTGCTGCGACAGCACGTCGGTGCCGGCGACGACGCGGAAGTTGAACGCGGACGAGTTGTCCGCGGACATCGAGGCATCGTCGGAGGCGGCGTAGTCGTCGACCAGGCGGAGCTGGCGGATCGGGAAGCCGAGCGCGAACAGCCGGCGAAACAGCGCGACGGCGCGCGGCGCGAGCGCGGCGGCGACGACGAGCTCGCCGCGCGCGATGCCGCCGTCGAACGTGACGTGATCGACGACGAGATAGCGCAGATCGGCGAGCCGCGGGCAGCGCGGGTCGGACTCGCGCCAGGAGCTGTTCGCGATGCGCGCGGCGATCGCGGCGGAGATCTCGTGGATCTCGGCGGTGAACGGGTGCGCGGGCGGCGCGAGCAGCGCGGTCACGGCGTGGCGGCCGGTGGCGGTGACGGTGACGGTGACGGTGACGGCGACGGTGGCGGTGACGGTGACGGTGACGGTGACGGTGACGGTGACGGTGACAGGGACGGGGACGCAGGCCGCGTGCGCGCGAGCGTCGCGGCGCGGCGCGTGGCGAGCGCGGCGTACGGTGACTGCGGATGCGACGTCGCGAAGTGCTCGTAGTCGGCGCGCGCCTGCGGGTACTTGCCGACGCGATCCTCGATCGATGCGAGCTGGAACTGCGCGTCGTCCTCGCCGACGTCGGCCGCGATCGCGGCGTGCAGGTGCGCGATCGCCGCGTCGGTGTCGTTGACCTTGCCGCGCGCGAGGCCCGCGAGGTAGTGCAGCTCGGGGACGCGCGCGCCGCGCGGATCCTTCGCGATCGCCGCCTCGAGAGACGTGTACACGTCGGCGAACTTGCCGGCCTTGAAGCTCGTCTGCGCCGCCTTCCACGTCGCCTCGAGCGCGTCGGGCGGGCGGGCGGCGGGCGCCGCAACCGGCGCCGGCGGTGGCGCGGCGTCGCGCGCGGCGAGCCGGGCGATCGCGTCGGCGGCGCGCTTGTCGGCGGCGTCGCGCTCGGCGATCGCGCGGTCGCGCGCGCCGACGAGCTCGCGGGCGCGGCTCTGGTACAGGAAGTAGAACGCGCCGCCGCACAGCAGGGTGAACACGAGGTACGCGACGAACGAGTTGAGGTTCAGCCACCGCGACCGCCGGCGCTGGGCGTCGACGAGGGCCGCGATCGACTCGGCGAGCTGGCCGACCTGGGCCTGGGTCTTGCGGCTCTGCGACACCTGGTCGTCGAGCCGCCGGCGCAGCCCCTCGAGCAGGGCCCAGCCTTCGGCGTCGGCCGGGTCTTCGGGCTTGGGAGCCGGGGCCGCGCTCATGGAGGCAAGACGTGCCGCGAAACCGTGGTCAAATCAAGCCTGGTCGACGCGTTGAGATGGCCGAAACCGCCTGGTACAGTGCGACCGGCCAGGGTTTACCCTGGCGCTGTAGAGGTTCCGAGATTCCATGACCCTGCTCTACGACTGGCTCAAGAAGGCCGCGAAGGCCCAGGGCAACAACAAGGCAGTTGTCTATCGCGACAACTACCTGTCCTGGCGCGGCCTCCTCCACCGGGTCGATCGTCGCGCGCAGGAGTTCAAGAGCATGGGGATCAAGGAGGGCGTGTGGGTCGGGCTGATGCTCGGCAACGTGCCGGACTTCGTGATCCTCGCGCTCGCGCTGTCCAAGCTCGACGCCGCGATCGTGCCGATCGATCCGACGACCGGCGGCCGCGAGCTCGAGCTCATCCTGGCCGCGGCGCCGCTGCGTGCGCTCGTCACCCGGCCGCGCGGCAGCGAGGGCTCGATCAGCGCCAACGGCGTCAGCGCGCCGGTGCCACCGAGCACCCTGCCCCGCGCCCGCGTGCAGCGGCCGACCGCGCCGCCGCCGTCCGGCCAGACGCCACCGGGTCCGGCCGCGGCCGATGCGGCCGAGGTGCGCCGCCGCCTGCAGGGGACGCTGCTGACGTGCAGCGTGTACAAGCGCGAGCCTCCCGATCACGGCGTCGAGCCGATCGCGGTGCTGTTCACGTCGGACTCGCTCGGCGATCCGAAGGGCGTGCTGCGCACCGACAAGAACACGGTCGCCGCGGTCGACCACGCGATCACCGCGCTCGCCCTCACCGAGAAGTCGAAGATCCTGACCGCGGTCCCGCTGTTTCATGCGTACGGCTGGGACCTCGGCTTCTTGCCGGTGTTGAAGCTCGGCGCGACGATGTTCCTCGAGGAAGAGGTCTCGGCGCGACGGATCGGCAAGCTGGTGCGCGAGCACGACATCGACGTGCTGCCCGGCACGCCGGCGATGTACGCCGAGCTGTCGAAGCTGCCGACCGCGAAGCAGCTGACGCTCGACAAGCCGCGCTACCTCGCGGCGGGCTCGCGCCTGGACCAGACCGTCGCCGACGGCTTCTTCAACGAGTACGGCGTGCGGCTGCTCAGCTGCTACCACTCGACCGAGGCCGCGACCGTCGCGCTCGAGGACACCGGCAAGTACCCGACCACCGTCGGCAAGCCGATCGAGGGCGTCGAGCTGCGGATCACCGGCTCCGACGGCAAGCCGGTCGCCGCCGGCAAGGAAGGCGTGATCTGGGTCAAGAGCAAGACGCTGTCGCCGAAGTCGATCGGCCCGTTCGACGAGGAGCACAAGGCCGGCCCGGCGCGCGCGTCCGGCATGGTCGCGATCGGCGCGATCGACAAGAACGGCTGGCTGCGCACCGGCGACCTCGGCAAGCTCGACAAGAACGGCCGCCTCGGCATCACCGGCCGCGAGGACGACGTCGTCAAGGTCGATGGCAAGCGCGTCGCGCTCGGCGAGGTCGAGGGCTGCCTCGAGTCGTTCCCGAAGATCAAGGCGGCGCAGGCGACCGTCGTGACCGACCCGATGGCCGGCGCGATGGTCGTCGCCCGCGTCGTGACGAAGCAGAAGTGCGGCGCCGAGGAGATCATCGATCACTGCGCACGCAACCTGGCGCCGTACAAGGTGCCGAGGCGGATCGAGTTCTGCGAGTCGATCTAGCTCGATAGGGAATACCCAACAGAGCACCGAGAGGTCTGAATTTCCGGAAAATTCGAACTTCTCGGGTCCCTGTTGCGTATTGCCTATTGAGCTAGAACAGCTTGTGCGGCCCCACCAGCGCGTCGACGTGCGAGTCGCTCGGGCCCTTCCAGCCCGCGGGTAGGCGCGCTGCACTTCGGCGGCTCGGACGTGTCGACGTCGCCGAGCGCCGGTCAGTTGATGACGACCAGCTCGCCCGCGTCGTGGCCGCAGAACCGCGCGTTCAGATCGTACTTGGTGCCGCACACCGGGCAGATGCGCGCGACGACGCCGGACGGCTCGGTGCTCGAGCGGCGCGCTCGCGGGCGGGTCGCGTTGTAGACCGGGAACGGCACCAGCTCGTTGCCGTCGTGCGGGCAGCTGCGCAGCCCGGGCTCGTAGGCGCGCCGGCAGGCCATGCACACGAGGCCGGCGCTGCGCGTGCTCGGCAGGCTGCGCAGCGGGCCGCCGAGCATCTCCTCGGGCGGCACCAGCCGGCGCGCGTCGCGCGTGCAGTACGTCATGCCGTGGTACTCGGTGCGGCACGTCGGGCACACCATCGCGGTCGAGGTCGCGACCGCGAGGCCGCCACCGCCCGCGGCGGCGCGGACGTGCTGCGGGCGCACGCGCGGGCGCGGCGGCGCGGCCGGCGCGGGAGGGGCGGCGGGCAGCGCGCGCACCTGATCGGTCGTCCGATCCGATTCCGGCCGCGTGCGCCGGCGCAGCACGAGCGCGAGCGCGACGAGGCCGACGATCACCAGCGCGAGCACGCCTGCGACCGCGACGAGCAAAGGTTCGGCCGTGCCCAAGAGTGCGCTCGTCGACGGACCGAATCCGGACATCACACTTAGCTCGTCTTCCCAGGCTAGCAACCGCGCCTCTGACGGTCAATGCGTCGTTTCGTGACGCGCCTGGTAACCACCGGCTCGACGCGGTACTACCTCGCCGCATGCCCGACCTCGTGATCGGCGCTAGGCGCTCCGCGCCACGCCCCTGGCGCGCAGCGGTGATCGCGATCGCCCTGCTCGGCGTCGCCGTCGTCGTCGCCTGGCTGATCTACCGGCGTTCGGTGGCTTACGACATGCCCGACGGAGATGTCCGCGGCGCGATCTCGCTTGCCCAGCCCGCCCCCGGCGCCGCGCCGCACCTGGAGTTCGGCAGCTCGAGCCTGGAGTGGGTCGGCGGCATCGCGGTCCTCCGCGCGACCGGCGACGCCCACGCGATCGGGGCCGCTCACGGCCGGCTGCTCGGTCCGCTGGTCGCCGCGTGCGCGCGGGCGACCGAGCCGTCGATCGAGGCGACCGTGAGCGACGACGGCTGGCTGGGCGGGCTCACCCACAACATGCGCCTGTCGTGGCGGTGGCGGTTCATCGACGACGGGCTCGTCGAGGCCGACCGCCGGCTGGTCGCCGGCATGCAGCGCGGCGCCGCCGCGAGCGGCGCGTCGATCGCGTTTGCGGACCTGCTTCGCCAGCAGGCGGCGATCGACCTCGGCGAGCCGGCCCCCGGCAGCGGCGCGCTCGAGGACTACGGGATCGCGCGCAGCCTCACCGTGATCGCGCCGCAGGCGCAGGCGCCTGCGCGCGTGTGGATCGGTCGCACCTTCTCGCTCCCGGGGCTCGCCGACGGCGGCGACTCGGCCGTCCCGGTCGTCACGCTCGCGCACCCCGATGGCAAGCTCGCGTGGGCGTCGGTCGGGTGGCCGGGCCAGCTCGGTGCGGTCACCGGCATCAACGCGCAGGGCATCGCGGTGATGGTCGATCCGGCGCGCACCTCGGACGTGCGGCCGACCCGCGTCGCGCGGCCGGTCGCGCTGCTGGCGCGCGCCGTGCTCGAGCAGGCCAAGACGCTCGACGCGGCGGTGAAGGTGATCGAGCAGTCGTCGACGCTCGGCTCCGCGGTGTTCGTGATCGTCGATGGCGCGAGCGGCAAGTGGCTGTTCGTCGAGCGCACCCCGAGCAAGGCGATCGTCGAGCGCGCGCCGAAGCAGCCGGCGTTCGGCGACGTGCTGACGACGAACGCGCTCGCTCAGGATCCCGACAACGATCGCTCGCGCCGCATGCTGCCGACCGGACCGCGCGTCGAGCGCGCGGCCCGCCTCGTGCGCGCCCCGCTCGCCGACGTCGCGGCGATGGCAGCGATCCTGCGGGACCAGCGCGGCGCCGACGATTCGCCGCGCCCGCCCGGCCATCGCGGCACGATCGACGACGGCCGCGCGGCGCACGTCGCGATCCTCGATCCCTCGTCGATGGAGCTGTGGGTCGCCGATCCACGCACGGCGGGCCGCATGCGCGCGTTCGATCTGCGCCACGAGCTGCGCGGCGAAGGCGATCGCGCGGCACCGCCCGCGGACATCGCGGTCGAGGCCGGCAGCGAGCCCGATCGCACCTCGCGTCTGGTCGACGCGCGCGCCGATCTTCGCGCCGCCCGCGACGCGCTCGCGCGCGGCGATCGCGGCCGCGCGAGCGAGCTGTGTGCGCGCGCCCGTGCACGCGCGCCGATGCTCCCCGAGGCGATCGAGCTCGACGCCACGATCGCCCAGGCCCGCGGCGACATGGCCTCGGCGCGCAAGCTCTACCAGCAGTGGCTCGACGGCACGGCGGACGATCCGGCGGGAGAAGAACGCGCGCGGGCGCTGCTGGCCCGCTAGCTCGCGGTCCGGAGAATCGCCGCCATGACGCCATGCACGCCAAGACGGACGCCAAGGGTTTGTGCGCGCGCTTCGCGCGCGAGGCAGCGCTTGGCGTCTGTCTTGGCGTCCTCGGCGACTTGGCGGCCAATCTGCTGCTTTTCGCCGCGCTACTTCATCATCAGCGCCAGCACCGCGCCGGCGACCGCGCCGAGCGCGAGCAGGCCGACGATCCACCAGATCCAGCGCGTGCCCGATGGCACCTGGTTCGCGACCGACGACATCGCGGGCTGCGGCGCGAGCGGCTGCGGATAGCCGGCCAGGGGAAGTGGGTTCGCGCTCGGGTTGCTGCCGGGCGAGAACGACGGATGGTACGGGTTCGGCGCGGGTGCCGGCGTCGGAATGTTGGGCTGCAGCGGCTGCACCCCGTACGCGGGCGAGTTGATGCGCACGCGCGGCTCGCCGTAGCCGCTGCTCGCGGGCGACGACAGCGGCGCGCCACCGTACGGCGGCACCGCGGGCGGCGGCGGCACGTTCACCGGATCGCCTCGCCGCGTCTCCAGCATGTCGACGCGCGGGTTCAATTGCGACGAGCTCGCCGGCAGCGGCTGCGCGAGCGGGTTGCTCGCCTCGCGCGCGTGGTCGAGCACGACCTGCAGCGCCTCCGCCATCGCGGTGACGTGCGGGTAGCGGTTGTTCTTGTCCTTCTCGAGGGCCTTCAGGATCACGCGATCCGCTTCCTCGGGAAGGCTGACCTTCGTGTTCGCGCGCGACGGCGGCGGCGGCGTCTGCTTGAGCTGTGCGGTGATGAGGCCCGCCGGGCCCTTCGCGTCGGGGAACGGCAGGCGGCCCGTGATCATCTCGTACGCGACGACGCCGAGCGCGTAGACGTCGCTGCGGCCGTCGAGCTGCTTGCCCATGAGCTGCTCGGGCGACATGTACTCGAGCGTGCCGAGGGTCTGGCCCGTCGCGGTCAGCTGCGGCGACGCCGGATCGATCGAATCTCCGCGCATCACCTTGGCGATGCCGAAGTCGAGGATCTTGACGAACTCGGGGTTGCCCGGACGGTGCTCGAGGTAGACGTTCTCCGGTTTGAGATCGCGATGCACGATGCCCTGCTCGTGCGCCTCCGCGAGCGAGCTGCACATCTCGATCAGGATCTTGAACATGCGCTTCCACTCGAGCGGCGCTTGCTCGTGGAAGACCTGGTGCAGGCTCTTGCCCTCGAGCAGCTCCATCGCGATGTAGAGCGTGCCGTCGGGCGTCTGGTCGAAGTCGTACGTCGTGATCGTGTGCGCGTCGCGCAGGTTGCACAGCACCATGCCCTCGCGGCGAAACCGCGC
>JBLMXA010000248.1:0-2876 GCA_050257515.1 Acidobacteriota bacterium
TCAGAGATGGGCCGCCAAGACGCCGAGGCCGCCAAGACAGACGCCAAGGCGACTTTCATCGAAGAATGCTTCAGAGATGGGCCGCCAAGACGCCGAGGCCGCCAAGACGCCGAGGCCGCCAAGACAGACGCCGAGGCGACTTTCATCGAAGAATTCTTCTTGGCGTCTGTCTTGGCGTGCATGGCGGCATGGCGGCTAATCTCTGGGCGTGCGCGTTGTCTTCATGGGCAGTCCCGAGTTCGCGGTGCCGACGCTCCGCGCGCTCGCGGCCGCGCACCAGGTGGTGCTCGTGGTGTCGCAGCCCGACAAGCCCGCGGGCCGCGGCGGACAGCTGACGCCGCCGGCGGTCGCGGCGGCGGCGAAGGAGCTCGGGCTGCCGCTGATCCAGCCGAGGAGCGCGCGCACCGGCGAGCTCGAGCGCGCGCTGCGCGAGTCGGGCGCCGAGGTCGCGGTCGTCGTCGCGTACGGCAAGATCTTGCCGAAGGCGGTGCTCGAGGCGGTGCCGCGCGGCTGCCTCAACGTGCACGGCTCGCTGCTGCCGAGGTATCGCGGCGCAGCGCCCGTGCAGCGCGCGGTGATCGACGGCGAGCGCGAGACCGGCGTGTGCATCATGCAGCTCGACGAGGGCATGGATACCGGCCCGGTGCTGCTCGAGCGACGCGTCGCGATCGGGCCGGACGAGACCGCCGGCGAGCTGATGGCGCGGCTCGCGCCGGTCGGTGCCGAGGCCCTCCTCGAGGTGCTCGCGCAACCCGTGTGGCAGCCGCGCGCGCAGGACCACGCGCGCGCGACGCACGCGGCGATGCTCGACAAGCAGGACGGCGCGATCGACTTCGCGCGGCCCGCCGAGGCGGTCGCGGCGCGCATCCGTGGCGTCGATCCGTGGCCGGGCGCGCAGGCGGTGCTGCGCGGCCAGGTGATCAAGCTGTTCCGCGCGCGCGCGGCGGCCGGGCAGGGCGCGCCGGGCGAAGTGCTCGCGATCGATGCCGCCGGCCTCCACGTCGCGTGCGGCTCCGGCACGGTGGTGATCCGCGAGCTGCAGCTGCCGGGGCGCAAGCGGCTCGCCGCCGCGCAGGTCGCGGGCGGTCGCGGCATCGCGGTCGGCGACGTGCTCGGCAAGCCGGAGCTCGCGTGACCGCGCGCGAGGTCGCGCGGCGCGTGCTCGATCGCGTCGCGAAGGGCGGCGCGTGGGCGACGCCGACGCTCGACGGCGAGCTCGCGCGCGCCGGGCTCGACGACCGCGATCGCCGGCTCGCGGCGGAGCTCGTCTACGGCGTGCTCCGCCACCGCACGCGCATCGATCGCGCGCTCGCCGCGCACGCCGACCTCGCGCGCACGCCGCCGCGCGTGCTCACCGCGCTGCGCGTCGCGACGTACCAGCTGCGCATGCTCGATCGCGTGCCGGCGTACGCCGCGGTCGACGACGCGGTCGATGCCGCGCGCGAGCTGGGCGGCGCCAAGCTCGCCGGGTTCGCGAACGCGCTGCTGCGCAAGATCGCGGCGGTCGCCGAGCCGCCGCTGCCGCCGCCGGGCCGCGAGCGCGTCGAGCTCGAGTGCTCGCTGCCGCGGTGGATCGTCGACGAGCTCGCCGAGGTCGCGGGCGACGCGCAGCTCGCCGCGCGCGCGGCCGCGTTCGCCGAGCCGGCGCCGCTCGTCGCCCGCGTCAACCGGCGGCGCACCACGCGCGAGGCGCTGATCGAGCTGCTGCAGACCGCGGGCGTCACCGCACGCGCGGTCGACGGCGTGCCCGGCGCGCTCGTGCTCGACGGCCTCGGCGATCCCGCGCGCAGCCCGAGCTTCATGCGCGGGCTGTGGACGGTGCAGGATGCCGGGGCGCAGATGGTCGCCATCGTCGCCGCGCCGCGCGCGGGCCAGCGCATCCTCGACGCGTGCGCCGGCGTTGGCGGCAAGTCGACCCACCTCGCCGAGCTCGCCGACGATGCGGTCGACATCGACGCCGCCGATCGGTCGACGACGAAGCTCGGCCTGCTCGCCGAGACGGCGCAGCGCCTCGGCCTGTCTCGCGTCCGGCCGATCGCGTGTGACCTGCTCGATGCGAAGGCGCCGCTCCAGCCCGCGTACGACCTGATCGTGCTCGACGCGCCGTGCTCCGGCCTCGGCGTGCTGCGCCGCCACCCCGACGCCAAGTGGCGCGTGCAGCCCTCCGATGTGCCGCGGCTCGCCGCGGTCCAGGAGCAGCTGCTCGACGCGATCGTGCCGCGGCTCGCGCCCGGCGGCGCGCTGGTCTACTCGGTGTGCACGTTCACGCGCGCCGAGGGGGCGTTGCAGGTCGCCTCGCTGATCGCGCGCCACCCCGCGCTGCGGCTCGTCGCCGAGCACCGCACGTGGCCGCCCGAGTGCGACGCGTTCTACCTCGCGCGCCTCGAGCGCAGTTGATTCGCGGTGCCCGCGCGACCGCGCAGCCCGCGCGCGGCGCGACCTTCCGTTTCACGCTCCCCGAGGGGCACGCGCGATGCAGCGCGTCGGCAAGGAGGCATGCCATGCAGGACGAACGAGACCTCCGCGAGATCGCGAAGGAGCACGTGCGTGCGGGAACCGGGCTGATCATCCACGCGACGATGTACTTCATCGTCAACCTCGGGCTGATCGTGCTGTGGGCGGTCAGCGGAGGCGGATATCCGTGGTTTGCGTGGCCACTGCTGTTCTGGGGCGTCGGCATCGTCGCGCACGCGATCACCTACTGGATCGGGCCCGGTAGCGCGAACGAGGAGCGCGCGATCGCGCGCGAGATCCTCCGCATGCAGACCGGCCCGCAACACTAGGAGACAACCCATGTGGCTCACCTCGATCGTGCTCGCCTTCGCCGTGCTGTTCGGCATCGTCGCCGTCCGCTACGCGGCGCGGCAGTCCACCCA
>JBLMXA010000249.1:0-4961 GCA_050257515.1 Acidobacteriota bacterium
GCGTCGCGTCAACGAAGTCAGGCCTTTGCGACGGCCGCATCCCACCGGGCTAGGTGCTCTTTCACCCAGCCGCGATCGGCCGTCGGCTTGAACCGGCGCTGCTCCCGCCAGGTCCGCCGGATCTGATCCTCGTCCTTCCACACCCCGGTGCCCAGGCCCGCGAGGAACGCGGCACCCAGCGCGGTCGACTCGACCAGCTCGGGCCGCGAGATGTCGACCCCGAGCACGTCGCTCTGGAACTGCATCAGCAGATCGTTGGCCGCGGCGCCGCCATCGACCTTGAGCGTGCCGAGCGCGCGGCCCGAGTCGCGCTCCATCGCGCGCAGGATGTCGACGTTCTGCAGCGCGATGCCCTCGAGCGTCGCCCGCGCGATGTGCGCGCGCGTCGTGCCGCGGGTGATCCCGCTGATCAGCGCGCGCGCCTCGGGCCGCCAGTGCGGCGCGCCGAGCCCGGCGAACGCCGGCACGACGATCACGCCGCCCGAGTCCGGCACCGACCGCGCGAGCGCCTCGACCTCGCTCGCGCTCTGGAAGAAGCCCAGGCCGTCGCGCAGCCATTGCACCGCGGCACCGGCGATGAACGCCGAGCCCTCGAGCGCGTAGCGGAGCTCGCCGCTCGCGAGCTTCCACGCGACCGTCGTCAGCAGGCCCGACCTCGACGTGACCGGCTGGTCGCCGGTGTTCATCAGGATGAACGCGCCGGTGCCGTACGTGCACTTCGCGTCGCCGGGCTGGAAGCACGCCTGGCCGAACAGCGCCGACTGCTGGTCGCCCGCGAGCCCCGCGATCGCGATGCCGTCGGGCAGCCCGGGCACGCCCTTCGTGTGGCCGCACGTGCCCGACGACGGCACGACCTCGGGCAGCAGCGCGCGCGGCACGCCGATCGTCTCGCAGAGCTCGTCCGACCACGCGAGCGTGCGGAGATCGAGCAGCAGCGTGCGCGACGCGTTGGTGACGTCGGTCGCGTGCACCGCGCCGCCGGTCAGCCTCCACAGCAGATACGAATCGACGGTGCCGAACGCGAGCTTGCCATCGCGCGCGGCGGCGGCGAGCCCCGCCACGTGGTGGAGCATCCAGCTCACCTTCGTGCCGGAGAAGTAGGGATCGATCGTGAGCCCGGTCAGCTCGCGGACGCGCGCCTCCTTGCCCTGCGCCTTGAGCTCGGCGCAGCGATCGGCGGTCCGCCGGTCCTGCCACACGATCCCGTGGTGCGCGGCCTTGCCGGTCTTGCGGTCCCAGATCACCGCGGTCTCGCGCTGGTTCGTGATGCCGATCGCCGCGACGGTCTTCGCGTCGATCCCCTTCAGCGCCTGGCCGAGCGCGTCGATGACCGACGACCAGATGTCCTGGGGATCGTGCTCGACCCACCCGGGCTGCGGATAGATCTGGCGAAACTCCTTGTAGCCGCGGCCGCGCACCTGCAGCTGCTCGTCGAGCACGAGCACGGTCGAGCCCGTCGTTCCCTGATCGATCGAGATCACATGGCGCATGCAAGGTCTCCTGGGTTCGTGTCGACGAGGCGACGCACGAAATCGATCACCTCGGCGGCGACGACGTCGCGCTCGACGTCGGCCGCGATCAGGTGGTAGCTGCGCGGCAGGATGCGCGTGCGCACCGCGTGCGTCTGCTCGGCGATCCTCGCCGCGCACGCGACCGGAGCGGTGTGGTCGTGGCGGCCGTGCAGCACGAGCACCGGCTGCGAGATCCGCGGCAGCTCGCCGGCGACGACGTGCATGAAGCTCGCGAGCTCGCCGAGCGCGCGCGTCGGGATCGCGTCGTAGCAGGGGTTCTCCGCGCGCGTCTTGCGGTCGCGCACGTCCGAGCCATAGAGCTTCGGGATCCGCTGCCAGCGCAGCGCGCCGGTCATCGCCCACTTCGCGACCTTGCCGGCGAGCCCGTCGAGCCACAGCGGCGCGGCGAGCGTCGCGACCGCGGCGACGTCGGGGCGGTTCGCGGCGAGGTGCAGCGAGAGCAGGCCGCCGAGCGACTGGCCGACGACCGCGACGCGCGCGCACGTCAGGCGCATCGTGTCGAACGCGTCCTCGACCGCGCCGGCCCAGTCGCTCCATCGCGTCGCGTCGAGATCCGCGATGCGCGTGCCGTGGCCCGGCAGGCGCAGCCCGTGAACCGTGAAGCCGGCCTGGTGCAGCCGCTCGCCGAGGTATCGCACCTCGTACGGCGTGCCGGTGAAGCCGTGGACACAGACGATGCCGATCCTTCCGTCGCCGACGAGATCGAAGGCATCTGCGATCGCCACGGCGCCGGATTATCACACCGGTGCGCACATTGACAGCTAACCCACGTTCGCGAAACGATCGCGGTGGGTTCGCCGGTGAGCGAAGCGACCGAACGGTAACCCTTCCTCCACGGGCGCAAGCGAACGAAGACAATGAGCGAGTGGAAGACCCGCATCACCAAGGTCCAGGTCGTCAAGCCGGCCAAGGAGACCGGAGAGGCGTGTCTCGTCCTCATCTATCCGCCGGGCCCCGACATGGGCAAGCGATTCCCGCTCGCGCGCAACGAGATCGTGCTCGGCCGCGGCGCGGACTGCGACATCCAGGTCGACCGCGATTCGGTGTCGCGCCGCCACGCGCGCGTGTTCCGCACCGGCGAGTCGTGGTCGGTCGAGGATCTACAGTCGACCAACGGCAGCTACGTCAACGACGTGCCGGTGACCAAGAGCGTGCTGCGCGACGCCGACTTCCTCAAGATCGGCGCGGCGATCTTCAAGTTCCTCAGCGGCTCGGGCATCGAGGCGAGCTACCACGAGGAGATCTACAAGATGACGATCGTGGACGCCCTCACCGGCGCCCACAACAAGCGCTACTTCCTCGAGTTCCTCGAGCGCGAGATCGCGCGGTGCGCGCGCTACCGGCGGCCGCTGTCGCTGCTGATGTTCGACATCGATCACTTCAAGGCGATCAACGACAAGCACGGCCACCTCACCGGCGACTACGTGCTGCGCGAGATGTCGCGCCGGCTGCTCGGCCGCGTGCGGCGCGAGGAGCTGCTCGCGCGCTACGGCGGCGAGGAGTTCGCGGCGGTGCTGCCCGAGACCGACCTCACCGGCGCGCGCACGTTCGGCGAGCAGATCCGCCGGCTGGTCGGCGACCAGCTGTTCGAGTACGAGGGCGACAAGTTCCCGGTGACCGTCTCGGTCGGCGTCGCGTGCGTCGAGGGCGAGGATATCGACGTCAACGCGTTCATCAAGCAGGCCGACGACCACCTCTATCGTGCAAAGCGCGAGGGCCGTAACCGCGTCGTCGGCTGATGGGGAAGGGCCGGCTCGAGGCGTTCAGCGATGGCGTGATCGCCATCATCATCACGATCATGGTGCTCGAGCTCAAGGTGCCGCACGGCGCCGAGCTCGCCGATCTCGAGCCGATCGCGCCGCTGTTCCTCAGCTACCTGCTGTCGTTCACGATCATCGGCATCTACTGGAACGGCCACCACCACATGCTGCACGTCGCGAAGCGCGTCGACGCGCGGATCATGTGGCTGAACCTGCACCTGCTGTTCTGGCTGTCGCTGATCCCGGTCGTCACCGCGTGGGTCGGCGAGCACCCGCGCGCGAGCGTGCCGGCGTCGCTCTACGGCGTCGTGTTCCTGCTCGCCGCGGTCGCTTACAACCTGCTGCAGCGCGCGATCCGCGCCGGTCATGCCGACGACGAGGCGATCGCGCGCGTGCTCGGCCGCACGACGAAGGGCACGATCAGCGAGCTGATGTACGCGTCCGCGATCGGGCTGGCGTTCGTGCATCCGTGGATCGCGGACGCGGTGTACGTCGCCGTCGCGGTGATGTGGTTCATCCCGGATCGCCAGATCGCCCAGGTGGCGAGCCGCCACGAGCCCTAGAACCGCTGCGCGATCCGCAGGTAGATCATGCGGCCGAGGAAGTCGTACGTCGCGGCGTCGGAGTTGGCCTGCGCGGCGTTGTAGACGAGCGGCGGCGTCGCGTCGAGCACGTTGTCGACGCCGAGCTGGACCGTGGACTTGCCGAACCGCGACGGCAGCTCGTAGCCGCCGAACAGATCGAGGTGGAAGTAGCGCGCGACGTCGCGGGCGGTCGCCGGGCTCGTGTTGCAGTCGTTGCTCGCACACTCCTGGTAGCCGCCGACGAACCGCAGCAGGAATCCCGCCGAGGCGCCACCGGGATGCACCCACCGGCTGCCGAGGTTCGCCTTGAGCCGCGGGTACACGCCGAGATCGTAGACGCCGAGCCCGTGGATCACCTGGTCCGCGGTCGTCATGTCGTAGGCAAGCAGGTACTGGCTCTCGAAAGTGGTGCGGATGCGGCCGAGCTCGCCGAGGTCGGCGTCGTGGTGGACGCCGACGTCGATGCCCGAGGTGGTCACGCGATCGACGTTCTGCAGCAGCTGGTCGACCGTGAAGATGCGATGCGTGACCGGCAGGCGGTGGATCTGATCGCAGAACGCCTGCTCGCCGCGGTCGTAGCAGTTCGCGAAGATCGCCTGCACGCCGAGCGTCTCGATCGCGTCGTGGATCGAGATCCGCCAGTAGTCCGCGGTCACCGCGAGGCCACGGACCGGCTCGAACACGATGCCCACGGACGCGGTCGACGCGGTCTCCGGCTTCAGCGCGGGGTTGCCGCCGGTCACGGTGACCTGCTGCGCGGTGTCGAACTTGCTGCCGGCCGGCACGCCCTGCGCGGTGCATTGCGCCTGCACCGCCGGATCGAGGACCTTCGTGCCGCCGGCGACGCTCGGCGGCTGGGTGTCGCACGGATCCTCCGCGTTCGGCGTGCGCTCGAGCTGACCGCCGTACAGCTCGAAGAACGACGGCGCGCGAAACGCGGTCGCATACGTGCCGCGGCGCGCGGAGCTCGATCTCGGCGCGCGCGTGCTCCATCACAGCCACTCGGGATCGAGCTTCACGTACGAGGCGAGCGGCCTGTTCCGCACGGTCGGCGACGTCGCGCTCCGCGGCACGTACGCGACCGC
>JBLMXA010000250.1:0-15810 GCA_050257515.1 Acidobacteriota bacterium
GCTCGTCGACGAACGACACGTGGCTGAAGTCGGCGAGGCGCACGCGCGCGAGCACGCCCGACGCGCAGCAGTTGTAGATGACCTCGTCGGCAGTGACGACGACGTCGCTGGTCAGCGCGCCTGGCATGTCCTTCGGGATCGCGAGGTGGCGGGTGACGCGCGCGGCTTCGCCATCGATCTCGAACAGGTAGTTCTTGAAGTGCGCGATCGCGTACTCGGTGAAGTCGCCGTCCTGCGGGATGCATCGCTGCGTCGGCACGTAGCAGACGTCGCGCGTCGGGTGGCAGCCGAGGTGCCACGCCGTCGCCGGCAGCGCGACCGTGCGCGCGGTGCCGGTCTGCAGGTCGAAGATGCCGACCTGGTTCGCGAAGCGGTGGTCGACGTCCATCGCGCCGTAGAGGAGGTAGCGGCCGCTCGGCGCGCGCTTGACCGCGTGCGGCAGCGTGACGCCGTGCGCACCGATCGGCTCGGGGTGCTCGAGATCGCGCAGCGAGAACCGCCAGAACTCGTCGCCGATCGCGGTGACGAAGCGATCGTCGTCGAGCCACACGACGTGGGTCTGGCTCTCGTAGAACAGCTTCGGGGCGCGGAACCGCAGCGTCGAGAAGCGCGCGACCTCGGCGAGCGTGCGCGGGTCGTAGAACAGCAGCAGCTGGGACAGGTTGCCGAGGAACCCGACCTTGCCGCCGGGCGACAGCTGCGTCGCGTGGCCGCCGGCGACGCCGTCGAAGAACTTGACCTCCGGCTCCCACGCGTCGCGGTCGGGATCGCAGCGCAGGCGCGCGATCCCCGCGAAGCCCTCGAAGCCGTTGAGGCCGTGGCCGTCGAGCGCGATGAAGAAGTCGAACGCCATGCCGCTGGGGTAGCGCGCGCGGGCGCGCGTTGCTGTCACGCGCACGCCAATGGTTTATACAATCGCGCCACCGTGCGAGCCGCCCGCGACGCCGACGACTACCGCGCCGATCCGATCGGCGCGTACCTCGCGGTGCGCCACGCGCTGACGTTCTGCGCGCACCCGGCCCTGTGGGGCTTCGCGCTGTGGGGCAAGCCGAGCGAGGCCGACGTGCGGCGCCTCGTCCCGCTGCTCGAGCTCGAGCTCGCCGACGGCGTGCTCCCGCACGCGTCGCTCGTCGACGCGCGCCGGCTCGAGGCCGGCGACCCGCGCGCGTTCGCGCTGCTCGCCCGCTACCTGCGCACGCACTGGGGCGAGTTTCGCAGGCGCGTCACGCGGCTCGCGCTCGTGCGCCCGGCCGGCGTGCTCGGCGCGACGGTCGCGGGCTTCTTCCAGGTCGCCGGCGCGCCGTACCCGGTGCGCGTGTTCGACGCGCTGCCCGCGGCCGCCGCCTGGCTGCGCGCGCCGGAGCTGTCGCGCGGCCTCGACGCCGCGTTCGGCGACGCGAGCGGCACCGCGAGCATCGTGCTCGAGCTGCGCCGCTGGCTCGACGCCCACCTCGATCGCGCGTCGCTGCCGGTCGCCGCCCGCGCGCTGTCGCGCGCCCCGCGCAGCCTGCAGCGCGACCTCCGCGACGCGCGCACCACGTTCCAGCGCGAGCTCGACCAGGCACGCGTGCGCCTCGCGCGCCGCCTGCTCGTCGACACCGAGTCACCGCTCACCGAGATCGCCTACGACGTCGGCTGCGCGTCGCCGCAGCACTTCAGCAAGCTGTTTCGCAAGGTCACCGGCGTGGCGCCGTCCGCGTGGAGGATTCGCCGCCAAAGCGCCATGCACGCCAAGACAGACGCCGAGACCTAGCTGCATCGTGCACGTCACCCCGCCGCGGCGCGGAACGTGAACGGGTAGTTCACCTGCACGCCGCCGCGCGGCGCGGGGAACTCGATCGTCTTGACGACGTCGGCGACGCACGTCGCGACGGTCGAGTCCATGCCCTTGCCCGCCGACGAGCCGACGCTGCCGTCGGGCTGGATGAAGAACTGGACCTGGATCTCGCCGGCGAGACCGGGGTGCGCGAGCAGCTGGCGCTCGTAGCAGTACGTGATCTTGTCGAGGTTCCGCTTGATGTAGCGGCGGATGATCGACTTGTCGTACTCGCCGATCACGTTGGCCTGGCTGATGTACACGCTCGGCACCTTCGTCTTGTGGCCGGGCAGGCCGGGGCCGTGGCCGCCCGCGACGCCGTAGCCATCGCCGGCGCGCGTGCCGAAGCCGATCGTGTGGTACGGGCCGGCGCCGTAGCCGCACGGCGGAGTCATGCAGCCACCGCCCGCGCCGAAGCCGTTGCGCCCGATGCCGAAGCCGCCGCCCCCGTCGCCGGTGCCGTCGAACAGCGAGCCCGGGTTGTCGCTGGTGTCGAAGGCGCTCGCGAAGTCCTCGGTCGCGGCGACCGAGTGCACGCCCTGCATCAGCTCCGGCATGTCGCCGAGAATGCCGCTGTGCGCGGCGAGCTCGCGGACCTGCTCGCGCGTCAGCTGCGCCTCCTCGGCGCCGCGGTTCTGGACGTGCATGCGCGGCGCCGGATCCGCCGCCATGGTGATTCCGGCCGCGCCCTCCGCGCCCGCGGCCTGGCCGCCGCCGCCATCGGTACCGTCGGTGCCGTCGCCCTGGTCGGGTTTCGGCGGCTGCGTCTCGTTCGCGGTGCTCGCCGAGCGCGTCGTCGTGCCTTCGATCATCGACAGGTCGATGTTCGCCGCACCGCCGTCCTCCGGGACGAGCTGCAGCAGTGCCCAGATGCCGAGGTGCGCGGCGAGCGAGCCGGCGAAGTACGTCATCACGCGGCTCTCGAGCGCGGCGACGAGCGGCACCGCATGGCGGCGCGGGCGCTCGACGGCGGTGACGAGCAGCTTCGCCTTGCCGGCGCGTACGCTGATGCGCGCGTGATCGGGGATCGCGAGCTCGAAGACGCCCGGCAGGTGCGGCGACGGCTGCGCGCGGCCCGATGCCGCGAGCGAGGCGAGCGTCGTCGTGTTGCCGCCCTCGAACAGCTCGCCCTCGATGCCGGGGCCGAAGTTGAACATGAAGTCATCGCCGCGCGGCGCGACGAGCGGGAAGCACGCGCTCGGCGCGCCTTCGAGCGGCAGCTCGACGCCCGGCGCGGTGCCGATGCGGAAGTACGGGCTGCGCCGCTCGTCGCGCATGCGCAACATGCTGACGATCACCGCGCCGAGGCCGGTGGCGAACCCGCCGAACGCGAGCCAGTCGAGCAGCGGCGACACCTGCTGCGGCCGGTACGCGAACGCCGGCTTGTGCAGCGTGTGCGTCCAGTACGCGAGATCGCGCGAGTTCGCCGCGGCGACGTGCACCGAGGCCGCGAACGCGGCCACCGCGGCGAGCAAGCACGCGGCACCGACGGCGAGCAGCGTCCAGGTGCGAGTCGACACCTTGCCGCCGCGCGGATCGAGGCAGTGCTTCACGTCGACGACCGAGTCACCGAGCATCGCGGCGATCTCGATCGCCTTGTCATGGGATGTAGGAGCTGGAGCAGACATGGGACAGACCTTCCTCGGGGCGCGCGTGCGCCCGGCACCACCGCTTCGCCGACGAGGCGTCGCGGTCACGGGTTGAGACACCGAACCTCTCGGAGAGTTCCGTGTTTTCGGCGTGCAACCGAGCGTGGGCCGGCGGTGTCGCGCTAGTTTCGGGCGCGGTGGCCGACGACAACCAGACGCTCGCGGTGCGTGGGCTGCGCGTCGCGCTGCCCGACGGGCGCGTGCTGATCGACGGCGTCGATCTGTCGATCGGCGCGGGCGAGGTGGTCGTGCTGCTCGGCGGCTCGGGCGCCGGCAAGTCGACGTTCGCGCGCGTGCTGTTCGAGCGCGACGAGCTCGCCGCGGCGGGCTTCGAGGTCGTCGCCGCGCAGCTCGATCTCGATCGCGAGCAGCTCGCGCTGGTGCCGCAGCGAGGCGCGCTGTTCGATCACCTCGACGTCCGCGGCAACCTCGAGCTCGCGCTGCGCTACGCCGGCCAGCCGGTCGACGGCGTCGAGGACTGGCTCGAGCGCGTCGGGCTCGAGCGCTCGCTCGCGCAGCCGGGCACGCCGGTCGCGCGGCTCTCCGGCGGCCAGGCGCAGCGCGTCGCGGTCGCGCGCGTGCTCGCGAGCCGGCGCAAGCTGCTGTTCCTCGACGAGCCGTCGGTCGGGCTCGATCCGCATCGCGTGCGCGTGCTCGCGAGGTTGATCCGCGAGCAGGTGCGCGCGCTCGGGATCTCGGCGATCGTCGTCACGCACGACGTCGCGTTCGCGGCGGGCGTCGCCGACCGGCTGTTCCTGCTGTCGCTCGAGCATCGCCGGCTGGAGCCGGTGTTCGCCGATCGCTGGCCGGGCGCGCTCGAGGACGCGGGGCACACGGCCCAGGAGCGCGGCCGCTGGCTCGTCGAGCTCGAGGCCGCGCTCGTCGCGCATCTCGAGCAGCACGCCGATCGCGCGCCACCGGCAGGCAGCGCGCGGGTGCCGAGCGCGCTCGCGCGCGTCGCACGATCGGCGGCGCCGCTCGCCGCGCCGCTCGGGGTTGCCGCGGTCGCGCTCGCGCACGCGCCGCGCCAGCTCGTCAGGTACCCGCGCGACTTCGCGATCGTCGCCGGCCGCGTCGCGCGCCAGACGCTGCTCCGGCCGCTACCGTTCTACGCGATCGTGTCGACGCTGATCGGCTACACCGTGCTGCTCGTGATCAGCAAGGTCGGCGGCGCGGGCGTGCGGCCCGACGCGCTGCTGCGGCAGATCGGCGGCAGCTACGTCGTCGCGCTGGCGCCGGCGCTGTCCGCGCTGCTGTTCGTCGCGGCGTCCGGCAGCGCGACGAACGCGTGGCTCGGCTCGATGGGGTTGACGAAGCAGACGCTCGCGCTCGAGGCGCTCGGCGTCGATCGCCGCGCGTACCTGTGGGCGCCGGCGTGGATCGGCGTCGGCGTTTGCTACGTCGCCGTCGCGCTGCTGTTCGCGCTCGGCATGATCGCGGGCGGCTTGCTCGTGTGCCGCGCGTACGGCGTCGATCACGCGTGGCAGCTGCTCACCGGCGACCTGCTCGATCCGCGGCCCGAGCGGCTGCGCTACGCGGTGCGCGCCGGCTTCCTCGTGTGGATCTACGCGTGGGGCATCGCGAGCGACGTCGTCGCGAAGGGCGGCGCCGCGAAGCCCGATGCCGACGCGGTGACGCGCGCGATGACCGCGAGCGTCGTCGCGTGCACGCTGTGGGTGGTCGCGTGGGAGCTCGCCACCGTGCTCGTGGTGCTGTGACCGACGACGATCGATCGAGCCGCGCCCGCAGCGAAGCGAAGGCGCGGCCGCCTCGGGAGGAGCGAATCCCTCGCGGGATGAAGGCCGCGGTCGGCGCGGCGCTCGTCGCGGTGCACGCCGCCGCGTTCGTCGCGCTCGCCGCGCGCAGCGGAGGCACCGAGCTCGCGGTCGAGCTACACGCGCCGCTCGCGTCGCCGCACGTCGCGCTCGACGGCCGCGTGCCAGCGGCGCTCGCCGATCGCGTGACCGTGTCGACCGACGGCGAGGGCCTGGTGCGCCGGCGGTGGGCGATCGCGTATCGCGGCGGCTACACGCGCGAGGTCGGCGCGTCGCAGCTGGTCGGGCCATTCCAGGATCCGGCGGCGCCGCCGTGCAGCGGGCGCGTGATCGTCGGACAGCGGCTGCTCGACTCGCTCGCGGCCGTGATGGCGCGCTCGATCGACGACGAGCTGCATGGCGAGCAGATCTTCGGCATCGGCGACTACCAGCGGGTCGAGAACCTCTCGCTGCGCTGGGCGCGCATCGAGGTCCACCTGCTCGATCGCGCGTTCGTCGGCGACGTGCCCGCGGGCGGCTACCTGCGCGCCTCGGCCGAGCTCGTGTTCGCCCGCGCGCGCGTGCCGATCACGCTCGCGCTCGTGCCCGAGCGCGCCGGCGACGCGTTGCACCTGCGGATCTCCGCGCGCGCCGATCTCGAGCTCGGCAACCCGATCCTGCAGTGGGTGAGCGACAAGCTCGGAGCCGATCGGCTCGCGACGCGCCTCGCGCGGCGGCAGATCGAAGCCGTGCTCGCTGCCACGCTGGCACCGCCACCGCCGTTCGAGCTCGCGGACGGCCAGTCGCTCCAGTTCGTGTACTGCGATGCCCCGCTCGAGACCGCCGAGGGCGCGTGGGGCGCGCTGCCGTTCGCGGTCGCGCTGCACCGCCTCGACGCCGCGCCCGCGATCCTGCCGCCGAGGCTGCCTGCCGGCGTGTTCGCGCCGCCGCCCGCTGGCACGACGCTCGCGCTCGACCTCGACGTGTCCGCGCTCGACGCGATGCTGTTCGAGCTGTGGCGTACCGGCTGGCTAGATCGCAGGCTCGCCGAGGTCGGGCTCGACCGCCGGTTCAACACCGATCCGACCGTGACCGAGATGCTGACGATCCGGCTGTCGCCGGTCCGGCTCGCGCTGCCGCCGGTGATCACCGCCGGCGCCCCCGGCGTGCTGCGGCTCGCCGCCGACGCGCGCGTGACGATCGCCGCCGGCGATACGCCGACGATCGGCCGCCTGTTCGGTGCACTTGAATTCAGATTCGATCACGTGAGCGCAGATTCATTACGTGTCCCGGTGTCGGTCGACCTCGGCGCGCTCGAGCTCGCATGCGAGCGCACGCCGAGCGTGCTCGTCCCCTGCTATGCCGATCTCGTCGCGGCGCTGCGCGACCGCGGCGGCGATTTCCATGGCGCCCTCACCGGCGCGTTCGCGCAGCTGCTCGCGCAGGTGTTCGTCGAGCGCAGGCTCGGCGCGCCGGGGCTTCCTGCGTCGCTCGCGATCCACGGCGTCGTACCGGCGCTTGCCGGCTCGCCGCCGACGTTGCGGCTGCAGCTCGACGCCGCGGTCGAGATGCTACAGTGAGGCGTGGACCGCGATAGCTTTCGGGAGGCCTTGCTGGCGATCATGGAGCGCAAGGTCCACTGGGCCTGGCCGCGCTTCACGTCGGGGAAGGTCCCGCACGAACGCCTGCACATCCACTTCGAGCAGGAGTACGCGACGTACGTGCGCGACTTTCCGGTGCTCGTCGGCTGGGCCTACGTGCAGTGCCCGATCGCGGACGTCCGCCGCGATCTCGCCGAGAACCTGTACGAGGAGGAGACCGGGGGGATGATCGCGGGCCGTCCGCATCCCGAGCTGTTCCTCGAGTACCCGCGCGGGCTCGGCATGGACCTGTCGCGGTTCGAGCGCGTCGAGCTGCTCCCGGCGGCGCGCGCGTTCCGCGACGTGCTCGACGAGCACACGCAGCGCCACGGCTGGGCGCAGGCGGCCGCGGTCACCACGATCTTCATCGAAGGGACCGAGCACGAGCGCGGCGAGCTCGACCACGCGGCGCCCAAGCGGCCCGCGCCGCCGCTCGAGCAGCATCCGCTGGTCGTTCACTATGGCCTGCCGCTCGACGCGCTCGCGCTGACGAAGGCGCATCGCAGCGTCGAGGGCAGCCACCGCGCGGCAGCCTGGCGGATCCTGCTCGATCATGTCCCCGCGTCGGAGCACGCGGGCGTGATCGCGGCGATGGAGCGCACGCTCGTCGCGTGGAGCGCGTATCGCGATGCGGTCGCCGCCGCATGCGGGCTCGTCCGCTGATCGTGTAATCTCGCGGCATGCGCGCGTGCTGGCTCGTGGCGTTGGGCGTTGCCGGGTGTTTCGGCGGTAAGACGCCCGCCCCCACGCTCGTGAAGGCGACCGAGCCGCCGAAGCCGCCGCCGCCCGCGTGCGTGCGACCGCCCGACGTGACCGCGCCGATCTCGCATGCGAGCGGCACGCTGCGCGCGGTGTCGTACTGCGTCGGCAGCGGCAACGATCAGTGCTTCGCGCTCGATCTCGTCAGCGGTCAACTCACGCACCTCGAGGGCCCGCCGCCGGGAATCTCGCCGCAGGATGGCGTGCACGTCGAGACGACCAGCCCCGCGCTCAAGGTGTGCACCGGGTCGACCTGCAAGGCGCTGACCCCGCAGGTGTGGCCGGGCGCGGCACCGCTGCACGCCGCGACGAATGGCACCTACGCGGTCGTGTTGCTCGGCGACGCCCAGCACGGCAGGGGCTACGCCGAGGTGTGGGACGTCGCGAAGGCGAAGAGGCTGACGACGATCCGCTACGCGCACGGCGACTACAAGTGTGGCGACGTCGCGATGCTCGGCGACACGATCTTCATCGCCGCGAGCACGTGCTCGTCACCGTCGGCGCGCGCCGCGCTCTACGCCGTGAACGGGCGCAAGATCGCGAACGTCGGGCCGAGGGACTTCGGCACTTACGGCAGCGCGTTCGTCCAGGTCGAGGGCACGACGTGGGCGTTCCTCGGCGAGAACGGCGCGCACGTCGCGCTGCAGGATGTCGCCAAGGGCAAGGTGCTGAAGACGATCGACCTCGGCGATCTGTGGCGCCGCGACAAGGACGGCAAGGACGACGCGTTCGGAAACCCGGGCGAGTCGGTCGTGATCTCGCTCGCGCCGGCCAAGCTCGGGGTGATCGCCGGCACGCCGCAGAACGGCAGCGTCGCGATCGTCGATGTCAACAGCGGCGAGGTGCAGGTCGTGCACGCGCCGCTGTGCCAGTCCCACTAGTTGCTGAACCCACCCAGCTGCGCGCCCGCGGCCGCGCGCAGCGCCGACTGCGAGAACACCTGGAACGCGCGGCGGATCTCGGTGCCGCTGCTCGCGGGCGTCAGGATCCAGCGATCGGGGATGCCCATCGCGCGAAACACCGACCGGAAGTCGGTCGTGCCGTCGCTGATGCCCATCGCCGCGACGACGTGGTTCTCCTGCGCGAGCATGTCGGCGACGAGCGCGGCGACGTCCGCCGGCCGGCAGCGCTGCGAGCCGTAGTCGGCGCCGTCGGTGATGATCAGCGTCACCGTGCGCACCGCGATGCCCGCCTGCGCGAGCTCCTTGGCCTTCGCGATCACGGTGCCGAGCACGACCGCGGCCTGGTCGTAGAGCGGCGTGCCGAGCCGCGGATCGTAGTTCGAGGCCGTCATCTTCACCGCGTGCTCGAGCGCGGTGTAAGGGAACAGCACGCGGCCGTTGAGGTAGCGGCTGTGTGCGAGCACTTCGCCCGATTGCTTCGATCTCGCGAGCGCCTCGAGCACGAGGTTGTGGCCGTCGCGCACCGCGTCGACGTTGCCCGCCATCGCGATCGACTGCGAGTCGTCCGGCATCATCGTCAGCAGCACGACCTCGCTCGCCGCGACGTCGTCGATCGACACGCCGAGCCCGGCCTGGATCTGAGCGCCGACGTCGACGACGTCGAGCGCGGCGAGCGACTTCGCCGACAGCTCCCCGGCCTCGTGCGCGTCGGCGAGCAGCTGCTTCACCTTCTTGGAATCGTCGTTCATCGAATCCCCCAGTCCTCGATCGGATCCGTCGACTTCACGAGGTGCATGCCGGCGTCGGCGAACCTCTGCAGCGCCGCCTCCGCCTGTGGCGTGAAGTCTGCGGCGAACCCGCCGTTGCCGTCGGGCACGGTGACCGCGGACATGCAGTCGGTGAGCAGGAAGACCTTCGACGCGAGCGCCGGATCCTGCGCGGCGATCTCGCCGAGCAGATCGTCGATCGTGCTCTTCACGCAATGGCTCGCGGCCTGGCCCGCGATCACGACCGCGTCGGCCGCGAGCAGCGTCTGCACGAACTGGGTGTTGCGTTGCGCGAGCGCCGCGCCGTCGAAGCGCGACAGCACCTCGGGCCGCAACACGGAGTAGTTCTCGGTCAGCGGGTTGCCGCCCTTGACCTCGACGTGCGACTGCGACGTGCGCGCGAACGCGTGGAACAGCCGCGCCTCGTGGACGACGCCGGCGAGCGCGTGACCGTCGGAGCCGAGCAGGCAGTGCGGCGGCCACAGGTACAGCTGGTACTTGCCCGCGCGCTCGAGCTCGCGGCAGTAGTGCTGCACCTGCTTGCACAGCCACGTGTAGTTGCCGCCGCACAGCCACTTCGCCATCGCGGGGTTCGGTCGCACCTCGCCGGCGGCGATCTCGTCGGCGGTGATCGTGCGAAATGCGGCGAGCGGCTTGTCCGCCTTGTCGAGCCAGAAGCTCGGGAAGAAGATCTGGTACGCGAGGTGGGTGTCGAGCGTCGTCGTGATGTCGGTGAGTGAACCGAGATTCACATAGATGAACTCGGCGATCCGTCGCGAGTCGTCGATCGCGCCGCGCCCGGAGCGGCCGGCGACGTACAGCGACCCCTCGGGGAAGCAGAAGTCCTTCTGGACGTCGATCAGCAGCAGGTGCACGCGCGTCTCGTCGGAGGCGGCGGGGGTCACCCGGTGCTGGGTGCGCCAGGTCGCCGCGGCGGTCTGCACCTGTGCGGCGTCGGGGCGGTGGCTCCAGTCGGCGGCGTCGTCGGGATCGAAGAACGGCGGGATCGGAAGCGGGGTGCGAGGTCGGGGCATGATGGTCCTTTCAGGCGAGGTGGAGACGGAGCGCGTCGGCCTTGCGGACGACGTCGATGCCGGTCGGGTGGAGCGCGAGCCGATCGCACGCGGTGACGAGGCCACAGGTCTCGGCGAACACGCGCGTCACCGCGGGCGCGCCTTGCGCGACCTCGACGCGCACGATGCCGTCGTCGGTCGGCACGAACAGGTGGGGACCGTCGGCGCACGCGCCCGCGAAGCCGGCGAGCCACGCCGCATCGGCCGGCACATCGCACGCGAGCACGCGCGCGTCGCGACCGATCACGAGCAGCGTGGTGACGAGACGGCCACGATCGGTGCAGGTCACCGCGAGCCACGCGCGATCGGTGCCGAGGACGGCGTGCGCGTCGACGAGCTGGCCGCGCAGCGGCGGCAGCGCGACGCGATCGTCGAGCGGGCCGCGCGGCGGATCGAACACGAAGCCGACGGCGTAGCCGCCGGCGCGATAGAAGCCCACGCCCATGCGCTCGCCGACCCACGCGCGCGTGTGCTGCGCGAGCACCGCGCCGATGCGCTCGGGGCCGAGCCGGGTGTCGCGCAGCAGCGCGGGCCCGTCGAGCCTTACCCCGCGCACGGGGGTGCGGCCGACCGCGACCGACGCGAGCGCGACCTGCGCGTGCGCGATCACCTCGACGCGCAGCTTGCCGCGGACCGTCAGCGGCGGCTGCGCGACCTGGCACGCCGGGCAGCGCGCGCGCGCGTGCTCCTCGCCGCATCGCGGGCACGCGCGCAGGTGCAGGCGCTCGAGCTGCGCGCGCGGGAACACGCCGCGCTCGTCGCGCTCGAAGATCGCGCGCAGGGTCGCGACGAGCTCGTTTGGCAGGATCGTGGGCGGTCGCGCGGCGCGCGGATACACGATCGCGTCGCCGAGCACGCTGAGGCGGCGCAGCGCGCGCGCACCGGCCGTGCACTGCTGCGCGACCCCGCCCCACGGTCCGACGCCGAGCAGCGTGCGCAGCACCATCGCGGCGAACGCGAACCAGTCGCTGTGCGTGTCGTGCGGGTGCACCGGCACGAGCCGTGCGTCGCACAGCCGCGGATCGACGAATCGCTCGCTGAACATCGGGCACGCGAAGCCGCCGAACTGGTAGCTGTCGACATCGATCAGGTGGACGCGGCGCCCGGCGACGAGCACGTTGAGGTCGTTGCAGTCGCCGACGACGACGCCCGTGCGATGCAGCCCGGCGAGCGCGTCGTGCAGCGCGAGCAACACCGCGACGAGGTCCTCGCCGTCGACCGGATGCTCGCGGCGCCAGCGCAGCTCGCCGTACGAGCACAGCGGCTCGCCCGCGACCTTCGGCATCACGTAGCCCACGACCTGTGGCGACTTCTTGCCCGCGAGCGCGAACCCGCACGGCGCGACGACCGCCCCCGGCAGGTTGCCGGGCAGCGCGCGGAGCTTCGCGGGCCGCTCGGCGAGCCGCTGCGCCGCGGCAGCCTGCGCGTCGGGCAGGCCCGCGAAGTCGGGGTGACCGACGGGCTTCCACCACTTCACGACGCGGCCGTCGCCGAGATCGTAGATCTCGGCCTCGCCGCCCTGCCCGACGAGCGTCGCGGGGGACAGCTCGAACCGCGCGCCGTCGATCCACACCGCGGTCATGCGGCCTCCCGGTGCAGCACCGCGATCGCGCAGTCGTCCTGCAGCTGCGCGGGCACGCGCGACACCCGGCGCGCGTCCCAGTCGATGCGGTCGCCGGCGCGCGCGTGCACGGCGAGCTCGCGACGAAGCGCGTCGGGGTGCGTGAAGAAGCGCGGCGTCGCGAAGTAGGCGAGCGAGCACGCGAGGTCGCGCGCGCCGTCGGTCGCGATCGCGATCGTGCGACAGCCGTGCGGCGCCGGCGCGAAGTGCGCGAAACGCGGCTCGCCGAGCAGGTCGTACGCGAGGTACGGCGGCTGGTTGTCGGCAAACGGTCCGAGCTCGTGCGTGTCGCCGTCGAGTGCGTACGCTCCATCGCCGAGCATCCACACGGCGGCGTCGTCGCGCGTCGCGGCGGCGGCGACGATCGTGAACATGAAGCAGTCGGCGAGCCCGCCGTCGGGCAGCTGCGCCGCGACGCTCTCGATCGCGCGCGCGACCCTCGCGCGCAGCTCGGTCCACAGTGCGTCATCGCCGGGCCGCGCGCCGGCGGCAAGCCGGTCCGCGAGCGTCCGCACGATCAACGACGCGCCGAACCGTGCGCCGACCTCGGAGCTCGCGCCCGCGGAGCAGCCGTCGCAGACGACGATCGCCGCGGCCTCGTCGCCGGCCCACACCGCCACGGCGTCCTGGCCATTGCGCGCCGCGCGCAGATGGCGTGCGCCGGTGACCGCCGCACCGGCGACCCGGAACCTGCCGTCTGCCAACTTAGTGTTCATGTAACACCAATATGGTGTCCGATGAACACTATGTCAAGACGAACCACAAAGACCCGAGGGCCACAAAGGTTCCGGACCTTTGTGATCTCGGTGTCTTCGTGGTTGTTGTTGTCTCAGGGCGCCAGGCGGTCGCGCGTCCACGCGCCACCGGCGTCGCGCCGGTAGCGCACGCGATCGTGGAGGCGCGACGGCTGGCCCTGCCACAGCTCGATCATGTCGGGCAGCACGCGGTAGCCGCCCCAGTGCGCGGGACGCGGCAGCGGCGCCTCGCCGTGCGCGGTGGCGACCGCGGCGACGCGGTCTGCGAGCGTCTTGCGATCCGGCAGCGGCTGCGACTGCGGAGATGCGATCGCGCCGAGCTGGCTGCCGCGCGGCCGCGACGCGAAGTACGCGTCGGACTCGGCGGCGGAGACCCGCTCGATCGCGCCCTCGACGCGGATCTGGCGGTGGAACGGCTCCCAGAACAGCACGAGCGCGGCGCATGGATGCGCCGCGAGATCGTGGCCCTTGCGGCTGTCATAGTTCGTGTAGAACACGAGCCCGCGGTCGTCGATCTCCTTGAGCAGCACGATGCGCGCCGCCGGGCGGCCGCGGTCGTCGACGGTCGCCAGCGTCATCGCGTTCGGCGTCGGCAGCTCGGCCGCGATCGCCTCGGCGAGCCACCGCCGCACCTCGACGACCGGATCCGGGTCGCACGCCTCGGGCTCGAGCACGCGGCCCTGATACTCCTCGCCGATGCGCCACAGCTCGTTGGCCATGGCGTCGGTCTACCATGCCTCACCTGTCGTGGTGGCTTTGCCATCGCCGCGCGCGCTGGCAACCGGCGGTACAGTGAAGCATGCACCTGCTCGTCATCCGCCACGCCGTCGCCGAGGAGCGTCAGCCGGAGCTCGACGACACGCGCCGCGAGCTCACGCGCGCCGGCACGCGCAAGTTCCGCGACGCCGTTCACGGCCTGCGCGAGCTCGGCTGGCAGCTCGATCGCGTGCTGACCAGCCCGTGGAAGCGCGCGCTGCAGACCGCCGAGCTGCTGTCGCCGATCACCAGCGGCGCGGCGATCGAGAGCGAGCTGCTGACGAGGCCACCGACCGCCGAGCTGCTCGCGCAGATCGCCGAGCGCACGGCCGAGCCCGCGAAGAGCCGCCACGCGACCGCCGTCGTCGGCCACGAGCCGTGGCTCGGCGAGCTGGTCGCATGGCTCGCGTTCGGCGATCCGCGGCTCGGCGAGACGCTGCTGCTCAAGAAGGGCGGCGTCGCCTGGCTCGACGGCACCGCGGTGCCGCGCGGCATGCGCCTGCGCGCGCTGCTGACGCCGAAGGCGCTGCGCGCCGCGGCCGACTAGCTACGCGAGCTCGTCCGTCCACAGCGTGACGCGGTTGCGACCTGCCCGCTTGGATGCGTACATCGCGGTGTCGGCGCGGTGGAGGATCGTCCGCACGAGCTCCTCGAGCACGCTCTCCCGGCGCAGCAGCTCGCCGTCGCCGGGCGTGAGGACGGTGACGCCGATGCTCACCGTGGTCGCGGCTTCGCGCTCGACGGCGGTGCGGATCTTCTCCGCGACCGTCATCGCGCCCGCTTCGTCGCTGTCGGTCAGGATGATCACGAACTCCTCGCCGCCGAAGCGGCCGACGATGTCGGTCTCGCGCGTGGCCTTGCGGATCACGTCGGCGACCTTGCGCAGCGCCTCGTCGCCGGCGATGTGGCCGTGGACGTCGTTGATCGCCTTGAAGTGATCGAGGTCGCACAGCAGGCAGGCGATCGAGCCCGGGCGCTTGCGAGTCGAGGCCTTGACCACCCGGCGCAGGCTGTCGAACAAGAAGCGCCGCGAGAACAGCCCGGTCAGCTCGTCGGTCATCGCGATCCGCCGCAGCTGGCGCTGGGCGCGATGGATCGTGATCTGACAGCCGAGCCGCGCGAGCATGACCGGCTGCGACGCGTCCTTGGAGATGAAGTCGTTGCCGCCGGCGCGCAGGGCCTCCACCGTCGTCGGATCGTCGTCGCGCTGGCCGGTGACGAACACGATCGGCACGTCGTGGAGGTCGGGGACCTGCTTGAGCCGCCTGCAGGTCTCGATGCCGTCGAGGCCTGGCATGTTGATGTCGAGCAGGATGACCTCGGGATCGAAGTCCGCCGCGCGCGCGAGGCACTCCTGGCCCGTCGCGAACACGCGGACCTCGAAGCCGTCCTCCTCGAGCCGGATCGCGAACAGCCGCCGCATCGCCGCATCGTCGTCGACGACCACGACTCGACCGCGAGCGGGAGCCGCCGCCATGCTAATCCGCCCTCGGCAGTCGCACGAGCGATAGCCAGAAGCTCTCGACCTGCTGGACGACCGAGATGAACTTCTCCAGATCGACCGGCTTGGTGATGAAGCAGTTGGCGTGAAGCTCGTAGCTGCGCAGGATGTCTTCCTCGGCGCGCGAGGTCGTGAGCACGACGATCGGGATCGTCTTCAGCTCGTTGCTGCTCTTCATCGCGGCGAGCACCTCGCGGCCGCTCTTCTTCGGCAGGTTGAGATCGAGCAGCACGAGGTCGGGACGCGGGACGTCCTGATACGGCGGGCGCCTCATCAGGAAGTCGAGCGCCGCCTCGCCGTCGCCGACGACGTGCAGGTTGTTGAGCACGCGCCCTTCCTTCATCGCCTCGCGCGTCAGCCGCACGTCGGCCGGGTTGTCCTCGACGAGGAGGACCTCGGCCACCTTCACTCTCGAGATCTCGTCGCTGATGGTCATGACGGCTCCTCGGGGAAAGCGGGCAACGTGAACGAGAACGTCGATCCGCGGCCGACCTCCGACTCCACCGAGATCGTGCCGCCGTGCCGCTCGACGATCTTCCTGCACACCGCGAGCCCGAGGCCAGTGCCCTCGTACTCGTCGCGCGAGTGCAGCCGCTGGAAGATCACGAAGATCTTCTCGCGATACTCCGGCGCGAGGCCGATGCCGTTGTCGGACACCGCGATCACCCACCGATCGCCCGCGCGTTCCGCCGAGATCTTGACGCGTGGGATCGCGTCAAGATCTCGGCGGAACGCGCGGGCGATCGGTGGGTGATCGCGGTGTCCGACAACGGCATCGGCCTCGCGCCGGAGTATCGCGAGAAGATCTTCGTGATCT
>JBLMXA010000251.1:0-12839 GCA_050257515.1 Acidobacteriota bacterium
CCGCCCCGACGATCACCGGCAACTCGATCGTGCTCGGCACCGGCGGCAGCGGCGGCGCGGGCGGGATCGGCGGCGCGGGCGGCCTCGGCGGTGTCGGCAGCCAGGGCGGCCAGACCGGCGCGTTCTTCTGCACCGGCAAGGGCGGCCGCGGCGGCGACGGCGGCAACGGCGGCGCCGGCGCGGGTGGCGGCGGCGGCTGCGGCGGCAACAGCTACGGCATCTTCACGTCTGGCGTTGGCACGCCGGGCTACTGCGGCTCGAACAGCCTGTCGGGCGGCAACGGCGGGCTCGCGGGGAGCGGCGGCTCTTCCGGCGGGAATTCCGGCGGCAACGGCCTACCGGGCCTCACCTCCAACTGCACCTCGATCTGATGAAACACCTACGCCCCATCCACGTGCTGTTCGTCGCTGCGGTCGCGGCCTGCGGCGGACCCGGCGCGCGCCCGGACGGCGGCTCGACGAAGGACACCGGCACCACGCCGCTCGACGCGTCGATGTTCGGCATGCCGTGCACGACCTCGGGGGACTGCGCGAACGCCGGCTACTGCGTGCCCGGGCCGGCGGGGAACGTGTGCACGTACACGTGCGACGCTGGCTGCCCGCAAGGCTGGGACTGTCGCGTCGAGAACGTCGACGGCACGCTCGTGTCGCTGTGCGTGCCGCCGCAGTTCGACCTGTGCACGATGTGCGCGGACAGCTCGACGTGCAACGGCGGCGTGTGCATCACGCTCGGTGGCATGGGCGCGTGCCTGCCCAGCTGCGACGGCGAGGTCGTGTGCCCGACGGGCTACACGTGCGGGCCCGATCCGACCGGCATGCACACCGGCAACTACTGCGTGCCGAACACCGGGACGTGCACGTGCACCGGCGCCGCCGACGTCGGCCAGCTCCGCACCTGCAACAACACCGACGCGTTCGGCACGTGCAAGGGCATCCAGCACTGCACGACGAGCGGCTGGGACGCGTGCAACGGGCCGGTCGCGCAGCAGGAGATCTGCGACGGCATGGACAACAACTGCAACGGCCTCGTCGACGAGAACACCGGCGGTGGCGCGTGCTCGAACACGAACGGGTTCGGCACCTGCACCGGCACGTACCTGTGCGCCGGCGCCAGCGGCCTCATCTGCCAGGCGCAGACGCCGACGCAGGAGACCTGTAACAACGTCGACGACGACTGCGACGGCATGATCGACGAGGACTTCACGACCGGGCCCACGGCGCTCGGCACGCCGTGCAATGCCGGCAGCGGCGGCTGCGAGCGGTTCGGCGTCTATCGCTGCAACACCGCGGGCACCGGCACCGAGTGCTCGGCGAGCGCCGGCGGCCCGGTGCCGGAGCTCTGCAACAACGTCGACGACGACTGCGACGGCCTGATCGACGAGACGTTCCCGACGAAGGGCCAGGCCTGCACCGCGGGCGTCGGCCAGTGCGCGCGCCAGGGCAACTACGTGTGCACGATGGATGGCTCGGGCGTCCAGTGCTCGATCGCGGCGGGCACGCCGACGGCCGAGGTCTGCAACGGCCTCGACGACGACTGCGACGGCTCGATCGACGAGGACTTCAAGGACAACGGCATCTACGACAAGGACACGACGTGCGGCAGCTGCCTCGTCGACTGCACCACGCTCTACAACGTGGCGAACGCGTCGGGGCACTGCGTGGTCACCGGCGGCACGCCGGGCTGCTCGATGCAGTGCAGCCCGGGCTCGTTCGATCTCGACGGCGCGACCGCCGACGGCTGCGAGTTCACGCTCGATCCGCAGGCGATCTACGTCGCGGAGAGCAACGGGACCGATGACTCGGGCTGCGGCCTCGGCCCGCTCGGCACCGGCGCCGGCAACTATCCGTGCAAGTCGATCGGCCAGGGCCTGACTCGCGTCGTCGCGACCGGGCGCGCGCGCGTGCTCGTCGCGAACGGCACGTACAGCGAGCCGGTCGCGCTGGTCGCCGGCAAGGACCTGCTCGGCGGCTACCGGCCCGACAACTGGCAGCGCGACGTCGCGTCGACCGACACCGTGATCGACGGCTTCGCGATGGTCGGCGTCCACGCGCGCACGGTCAGCGCGACGAACATCACGTCGGCGACGACGTTCGAGGGCTTCGTCGTGTACGGCGCGGCGAACGCGCTGCCGGGCGGCAACTCGTACGCGATCTACGTGTCGGGCTCGTCGTCGAGCCTCGCGATCAAGAACAACACGATCTTCGGCGGCGTCGGCGGGCCCGGCACGAACGGCTCGAATGGCCTCGATGGCGCCGACGGCGCGAATGGCTCCGGCCGCAACCCCGATCTCACGGTCGCCGACGCGGCGTACGACTCGAAGGATGCCGCAGGCACGACCGAGTGCGATCTCGCCAACAACCGCCAGTACGCCAACGGCGGCATGACCACGTGCGGCGGCGCCAGCACCAACGGCGGCAACGGTGGCGGCAACCGCTGTCCGGTGATGAGCTACTGCGACACGAGCACGACGAAGTGCACGAACGGCAGCGGCCTGTGCGACAACGGCTACGGCTGCGCGTGCACCACCGGCATGTGCACCGCGCTGTCGTTCCACTGGACGGAGCAGTACTCCGCGGTCGACGGCCTGGGCGGCGCGGGCACCGGCGGCGCCGGCGGGCTCGGCGGCGACGACATGATCCAGACGTGGTCCAACAACCAGGGCGGCTGGGTCTGCTACCTGCCCTCCGACACCGACGCCGATGGCAGCAAGACGTACGGTCTCGATGGCAAGGCCGGCGCGAAGGGCACGTCGGGCGGCGGCGTCGCGGGTTGCAGCGCGGTGCTCGGTGCGGTCTCGGGTGGCGACTGGGTCGGGGGGCCGGCGCCGAATGGCGCGAATGGCGCGAACGGCGGCGGCGGCGGCGGTGGTGGCGCCGGTGCGGGAGGCAAGTGCGTCGACGCCGAGGGCCACACGGGCTGCACGGACGGCGGCAACAAGGACACGCTCGGCGCCCACGGCGGCGGTGGCGGCGCCGGTGGCTGCGGCGGCAGCGCGGGCGGCGGTGCGCGCGCCGGCGGCGGCGCGTTCGGCATCTTCATGGTCGGCGGCACGTCGGCGCCGGCGGTCACCGGCAACAAGTTCTTCGACGGTCAGGGCGGCAACGGCGGCCAGGGCGGTGCGGGCGGCAAGGGCGGCAAGGGCGGCCTCGGCGCGATCGGTGGCACGACCGGCGTGCCGGTCATCTTCTGCACCGACACGGCCGGCCGCGGCGGCGACGGCGGAGATGCCGGTCACGCGTCGGGCGGCGGCGGCGGCTGCGGCGGCTCGAGCTTCGGCATCTTCACGTCGGGCCTCGGCACGCCGTGCGCCGGCTTCACCGGCAACACGTTCAGCGGCGGCGCTGGCGGTAGTGGTGGCGCCGGCGGCTTCTCGATCGCCAACCCGGGCGGCACCGGCTCGGCCGGCATGCTGCAGACCTGCTACTCGCTGTAGCGCTACCTGGGCAGCGACGCGAGGAACGCGTCGACCTCGCGCTTGTCGTCGAGCTCGGCGCGGGCCTGCTCGGCGTGCGCGCGCGCCTTCGCGGCGTCGTGGCGCGCGGCCCACAGCGCGCGCGCGTACGCGAAGTGCCACTCCGCGACGACCCCCGGGATCATCTCGGAGCCGGTCTGCGCGGCGAGCGGCTCGAGCGTCGCGAGCGCGGCGGCGGCATCGCCGAGCGCGAGCTGCGCGCGGCCGATGCACGTCATGTCGGAGATCCCGCGATGCTTCTCCTCGGTGTGATCGTACGCGCGCCGGCAGTGCGGGATCGCGTCGGCGGGGTGGCCGGTCTTCAGCTCGGTGCGGCCGAGCCCGCGCGCGAGCTCGCCGGCGACGTACCAGCGCTCGTCCCACGCGTCGGCGGGCACGTGGTCGAGCGCCGTCGCGAATACCTCGCGCGCGCGATCGAGCTGCTGCGCGTCGAGCAGCGCCTCCGCGAGCTCGAGGCGCGCCTGCAGCACGGTGCGATCGGAAGGCCCGAGCACGCGATCGGCGTCGGCGAGCGTCGCCTCGAAGCAGGTCTGCGCGTGCGCGTTGTCGTCGGCGCGCACGTACGCCGCGCACGAGTCGAGCCGCGCCGACAGCGTCATCGGGTGCAGCGCGCCGAGCTCCTTCGTCGCGCTCGCGATCAGCGCGTCGTAGACCGCGCGCGCGTCGGCGGCCTGGCCGCTGTTGGCGAGCGACCACGCGAGCTCGTACTGGATGCGGCGGAGCAGCGTCGCGTCGTGGGGCAGCTTCGCGCGGCACTGCTGCTCGGCGTCGCGCAACAGCGGCAGCGCCAGCTCGCGGTGTGCGAGCGCGCCCTGCAGGCGCGCCTCGACGATCATCGTGCGGATCGCGAGCGCGGGATCGCGCGCGGCGTCGACCGCGGGCCGCGCGACGCGCACGACGCCGAGGCCCTCGCGCGCCGCGGAGATGCCGGCGCCCGACAGCGAGTCGGCGAGCTCGACCGTCGTACGCGCGAGCAGCGCGGTGTCACCGGTGTCGCGCGCGGCCCGCAGCGCCTCCTCGTAGGTCGCGCCGGCGGCCTTGAAGTCGTTCGCCTTCGTCTCGAGCTCGCCGCGCAGCGCGAGCGCCTCGGCGAGCATCCGCGGATCGCCGCTCGCACGCGCGTCCGCGACGAGCGCGTTCGCGGGCTCGCGCGCCTCCTTGCTGCGTCCGAGGTGATCGAGCGCGACGAGCCGGGCGAGCCGGCCGCGCAGCTCGTCGCGGCGCGCGCGCAGCGCCGGATCCGTCGGCTCGGCGTTCGGCGCGAGCAGCGCCGTGGTGTCGGCGCAGCCGGCGAGCGGAGTCAGCGCGCTCGCGGCCTCGACCGCCTTCTCGACGTGGTGGGCATCGCCGCCGGCGGCGAGCAGCGAGGTCAGCGCGCGCAGCTCCTGCTCGCGGCGGTCGAGACACGCGATGCGCAGGTCGAGCACGTGCTCGGATTGCTCCTCGCGCACGCGCGTCGCGCGGCATGCGTCGGTGCGCATCGCGATCCAGTCGGCGCGGTAGCGATCGAGCACGGCCTCGACCGCCTTCGCCGACGCGTCCGCGTACGGCGCGCCCGACGCGGCGAACGCGCGTTCGAGCTGGGCGCGCACGCCGTCATCCCACGCGCCCGCGAGCTCGGCCGCGGCGCCGCTGCACGCCTGCTCGGCGGCACCGCGTCGCGCGCTGAGCTGCCAGCCGGCCACGATGGCGGCGCCCGCGATCGCGACGAGCGCGCCGCCGGCGAGCGCGAGCTGCTTGCGCCGCCGCGACGGATCGCGCGCGAGCGCGTCGACGAGCGCGGTCATCGACGGGAAGCGCGCGTCGGGATCCGCCGAGAGCCCGCGCATCACGAGCGCGGTCACCCAGCCCGGTACGGCGGCCTTCGGATCGGGCTTCGCGATCTCGCCGCGCGTGACCTGGCGCTTGTACTCCTTGCCGCGCCCCGGGAAAGGCCGCTTGCCGAACAGCGCCTCGTACAGGGCGACGCAGAACGAGAACTGATCGCTGCGCGCGTCGATCGGCGAGCGCTTCAGCTGCTCGGGCGACATGTACGCCGGCGTGCCGACGAGCGCGCCGGCCTCGGTGAGCGGCGTCGACGTGCTCGGCGGAGTGAGATCGCTGTGCAGCGACGGGCTGTCGATCGACGACTCCGAGCTGCGCAGGTCGTCGCCCGAGTCGGTCGACGGCCCGACGAGCGCGATGCCGAAATCGGTGACGCGGACGTGGCCCTTGGCGTCGACGAGCACGTTCGCGGGCTTGAAGTCGCGATGGATGATGCCGGCCTCGTGCGCCGCCGCGAGCCCGCGGCCGGCCTGCGCGAACACGCCGACGATCTCGCGCCACGTGCGCTTGGTCTGCAGCCACTTCGCGAGCGTCTCGCCGGCGACGTACTCCATCGCGATGAACAGCCGCTCGCCGTCGAGCCCGACCTCGAAGATCGGCACGACGTTCGGGTGCGACAGCTTCGCCATCGCCTGGGCCTCGCGCAGCAGGCGCTGGTTGCGCTGCGGCCGCAGCTCGGCCGACGCGTCGTGCTGCTCGAGCAGCTTGATCGCGACCTTGCGATCGAGTCGCAGGTCGTACGCCGAGTACACCGTCCCCATGCCGCCGCGGCCGATCGGCTCGAGCAGGTGGAAGTGGCCGAGCCGCGCCGACGCCGCCTGCTCGCGCGCGACGACGCGCTCTCGCGATCGCGGGTTGTCCGCTCGCGTCGCCGACGTCACGTCGTCGAGATCGGTGTCCTCCATCGCCCCCAGCGATCCATTGTAGCAAACGGTGGTAGCGTCGCGGCGATGCCGCTCCAGCTCTACATCTCGACGCGCAAGGGTGTGTGGATCGCGACCGCGAAGGATCTGCGGTCCGCGTGGTCGCTCGAAGGCCCGCGCTTCCTCGGTCAGCAGTGTCACCACGTCGTGCTCGATCCGCGCGATCGCAGGACGCTGCTCTGCGCGTCGCGGCAGTGGCACCTCGGCCCGACGGTGTTCAAGAGCGTCGACGGCGGCGCGACGTGGAAGGAGGCGGCCAAGCCGCCGCAGTTCCCGAAGGGCGAGCCGCGCGGCCGTGCCGTCGATCACGTGTTCTGGCTGACGCCGGGCCACGCGAGCGAGCCGGGCGTGTGGTACTGCGGCACGTCGCCGAAAGGGCTGTTCCGCAGCGACGACGGCGGCGTGTCGTGGGAGCCGGTCAGCGGCTTCAACGATCATCCCGAGCAGCACAAGTGGGTCGGCAGCGACAAGGACGAGACGCCCGACGGCGGCAAGCTGCACTCGATCCTCGTCGACCCGCGCGATCTAAAGCACCTGTACCTGTCGATGTCGGGCGGCGGCACGTTCGAGTCGACCGATCGCGGCGGCAACTGGCACCCGCTCAACCTCGGCGTCGCGATGGACTTCGCGCCGCCGAAGACCGACGGCACCGAGTACGAGTACGGCCACGATCCGCACTGCGTCGTCCAGCACCCGCTGAAGCCCGACCGGCTGTGGATGCAGAACCACTGCGGCATCTACAAGATCGATCGGCCGGGCGAGCGCTGGCAGCGCGTCGGCAAGAACATGCCGGCCAACATCGGCGACATCGGCTTTGGCGTCGTCACCCATCCGCGCGAGCCGGACACCGCGTGGGTGATGCCGATGGATGGCGGCGGCGACTGGCCGCGCACGTCGGTCGGCGGCAAGCCGGCGATCTACGCGACGCGCGACGGCGGCGCGAGCTGGCAGCGGCGCGACGAGGGCTTCCCGCGCGAGCAGGCGTGGTGGACCGTCAAGCGCCAGGCGTTCTGCAGCGACCTGCTCGATCCGGTCGGCCTCTACTTCGGCACCACGAACGGCGAGGTGTGGGGCAGCTCCGACGAGGGCGCGAGCTGGCGGTGCCTGTTCCGCCACCTGCCGCACGTCTACGCGATCACGTGCGGCGAGCCGGCGTGACATGCCCAAGGTGATCGTGCCGACGCAGCTGCGCGGCTACACCGCCGGCCGCGCCGAGGTCGACGCCGCCGGCGCCACGCTCGGCGACGTGCTCGTCGATCTCGATCGCCAGTTCCCGGGCTTTCGCTTCCGCGTGATCGACGAGCAAGACCGCGTGCGCCGCCACGTCATCCTGTTCGTCGGCCCCGACCGCTGCGAGGACCTCGCGACGCCGGTCCCCGCGGGCGTCGACGTCCAGATCGTGGGCGCGCTGAGCGGGGGCTAACGGGCGCGCGTGTCATGCGGCACGCGGAAAACCGTGGCCGTCCCGCGCGAGCAATGAGGATGCGCGTTCGCGGGTGCGGGCACGTCCCTCGCAACGACGCGCCTCATGGTGTGGGCGCGCATCGGCATGCTCGTGGCTGCGGTCGGTTGCGGCGACAACTTCTCCGGGTTCCTGGTGGTGAATGGTGAGGAAGTGGCGCCGTATGGCGTCGCCGCATGCTGTCGCATCGGTCCCGACAACGGCGACGGTACGCGCAACGTGGCATGGGACTTCAGGTTCACGGCCGAGGACAACGACTTCGCATCTGGATGCGGCCCGCACGGCACCGGTCGACTGACGATCTACACCTCGCAGCTCGTTCCGGCATCATCGCCCGTCGAGCTCGTCGGCTGCGCGCTGCCGGTAGGAGACTTCGCGATCGTCGACGAGATCGCGTTTCCGGTGACGACACGCGCGATCGCGACCTTCACGTACGAAGACGTCACGGGCGGTGGGAACTACCAGCTCACGATGCCGACGGGCGCCGGTGAGATCACCGCCGTCGCGCCGTGCTCCGCGAACCCGGACGGTACGATCGACGGCTTGTTCCACGCGCACGCGATCGGCGCGCTCAGCCGACCCCTCGGCATCGCCGCCAGGATCGATGCGTTCGCGTGCGCCGGGCCGCGATAGCGGACGCATCGCTCGGCGCCGCGCGCGCGAGCACGGCGCGCGCGGTCTCGATCCGAAATCAAAAAAAAGATCCTGGTGGTGGGCCTGTGAATGATGTGAGCGGCCGCGAATCTGGGGAGCGAGACCGCCGAGTGTCGCGGCCGGTCAAGCGCCTGCGGGTAACCGCCGCCCGGGCGCTTGCGTTCTTCAGGGATGCGCGCGCGGTTATCCGCAGGCGCGTCATCATTCACAGGCAGGTCGTGCGAGCAGGGCGCTCGCGATCTCGTTTTCTCGTCGAGAAATGGTGTCAGACGCGCGTGCTACTAACGATCTCGGCGAATTCAACAAGGAGGCGTCGGGTATGGCACGCGCGCGCAAGCATCACGTCCAGCAGCAGCTGTTCCGGCACGGCGGCAAGCGCCGCGGCGCCGGGCGAAAGCCGAAGGGACCGCGCGCGAGCGAGCGCCACAAGACGCGCCCGCACCTCGCGTACTACCACCCGGTCCACGTCACGCTGCGCATCGTCGGCGACATCCGCAACCTGCGCACGCGCGACCTCTACAAGGCGCTGCGCTGGGCGACGCTGTCGGTCGCGCGCAAGCAGCAGCATCGCTTCCGCATCGTCCACATCTCGATCCAGCACAACCACGTCCACCTGATCTGCGAAGCGCGCGATCGCATGTCCCTCGCGCGCGGCGTCCAGGGCTTCGAGGTGTCCGCGGCGAAGCACGTCAACCGCACGCTCGGCCGCCGCGGCCGCGTGTTCGCCGACCGCTACCACGCGCGCCACTTGAAATCGCCGAGATCGGTCAAGCACGCCGTGTCCTACGTGCTCAACAACTGGCGTCACCACGGCGCGGACCGCGGAAAGACGTGGCTCGTCGACCCGTTCTCGAGCGGCATCCGCTTCCGCGGCTGGAAGGAGCTCGCCGGCGCGACCGTGATGTGGAAGCCGCCGCCGATCTACGACCCGTTGTGGGTCTGGCTGCCGCAGACCTGGCTCCTCCAGCAGGCCCACGGCGCGGTCAGCGCCCGCGCGGTGCCCGGCTAGGCGCTCGCGAACACCATCGCGTGCTGGCGGCAGCACGTCGGCAGCTCGCCGCGCACGATCGCGATCGCGTGGGTCGCCTTCTCGAGGAAGTTGTCGCTCGCCGGCACCTCGAAGCGGCGCGGGTGCTTCGCCCACACCTCGGCGATCCGTGCGTCGATCACGGCCGCCTCGGCGGCGGTCTCGATGCGCAGCGGGTTCGCGTGCGTGTACTGCGCGGCCGGCGGCACGCGCAGGTGGATCACCGCGTGGTAGCGCGCGTACTGCTCGTCGAGCGTCGTGCCGAGCGCCGCGAGCATGTCGCCGGGGCCGGGCCAGTAGGCCAGGCTGTCGATCGTGCCGCGATCGCACAGCGCGATCGCGACGTCCGGCGGCTCGGCGGTCGCCTCGAGCTCGCGCTGGACGTAGAAGATCGCGCGCTGCGCGGCGCGCATCGGCTCGAGCGACGTCGCGCGCGGGAACCCGCCGCCGAAGATGATGCCCGCCGACTCCGGCAGCACGCGCACGTGGTTGCACAGCGAGCGCCGGATCAGCTCGAGCACGGCGGTCTTGCCGGCGCCGGGGCCACCGGTGAGCACGATGCGGCGTGGGTGGTGGACGAGGTTGCAGGGGCAGGTGGTCACGGCGCCGCCGCCATCGCGCTCCGCACCTCCGCGTCGAGCACGTCGATCACGGTGAGGATGCCGAGCAGGTGGCCGCGGTCGACGACGGGCAGCGCGTCGAGCTTGTCCGCCGCCATCCGCGCCGCGATCTCGAGCAGCGAGTCGTCGGGGTGCGCGGTCTGCGCCGGCGCCTGCATCGCGACGTGCACCGGGATCTTCCACCACTCGTCGTCGGGCTCGCAGTGGGCGCGCGCGACGAGCAGGTCGCGCTCCGACAGCATGCCGACGAGCCTGCCCTCGTCGATCACCGGCAGGTGCCGGATCTTGTACATCGTCATCGCGTCCTGCGCGTTGCCGAGCGTGTCGGTCTCGCCGATCACGACCGGCGCCTGCTTCATGATGTCGCGGACCTTCATCGTGCCTCCTTGCGGGCGAGTCGCATGCGGGCATCGACGGCGACCGCGCCCTCGCCGGGCGGCAGCACGATCACCGGGTTGAGATCGAGCTCGACGAGCTCGGGCACCAGCTCGACGAGCGCGCCGATGCGCTGGACGACGTCGATCAGCGCCGCGCGGTCGGCCTTCGGGCCGCCGCGGAAGCCGTCGAGCAGCGGGCGGCCGCGCAGCTGGTCGATCATCTCGGCGGCGTCGATGTCGCTGACCGGCGTGACGCGGAACGACACGTCCTTGTACAGCTCGACCGCGGTGCCGCCCATGCCCGCGAGCAGCAGCGGCCCGAGCGACGCGTCCTGCACCATGCCGACGATCGCCTCGACGCCCTTCGCGACGCGGCGCTGGACGATGAAGCCGGTGAGGTTCGCGATGCGGTGCTGCATGCGCTCGGCGGCCGCGATCACCTGCGTCGTGTCGTGGAGGTCGAGCGCGACGCCGCCGACGTCGCTCTTGTGGGTGAGCCCGGGTGCGACCGCCTTCAGCACGACCGGGAAGCCGAGCTCGCGCGCCGCGGTCGCGGCGACCAGCGGCTCGCGCGTCGTCACGCGGAACGGCGGCAGCTTGACGCCGACGAGCGCGAGCAGCACGGCGATCTCGTCGAGCGACAGCCAGCCGCCGTCGGGGTTGCGCTGCATCCACGCGTGGACGTGCGCGCGCACCGCGTTCTCCTGCGCGTGCGGCAGCCGGAACCGCGTGCCGGTCGGCCGCTCGCGCCACGCGCGGTAGCGCACCGCGGCGGCGAGCGCCATCGCCGCGTTCTCGGGGAAGCTGTACGCCGGGATCGCGCCGCGATCGCCGCGCGACAGCAGCGCCGGCGTGCCCTTGCTCGACATGAACACGGTCGCGACCGGCTTCGTCTTCGGGACCGCCGCCGCGCCGCGCGCGATCGCCGCCGCGATGTACTCGGGCGAGGTCACGAGCGGCGGCACGTAGATCGCGATCACCGCGTCGACGTTCGGATCGTTGCCGACGAGCTGCATCGCCGCCTGGTAGTGCTCGGGCGGTGCCGACGCGATCATGTCGATCGGGTTCGCGAGCCCGGCCGCCGCGGGCAGCAGCAGCTTCAGCTCGGCGAGCGTGGCCTCGGACAGGCGCGGCAGCACGAGGCCGTTCGCCTCGCACGCGTCGGCGAGCAGGATGCCGGGCCCGCCGGCGTTCGTGACGACGCCGACCCGCTTGCCGAGCGGCACCGGCTGGCTCGCCAGCAGCGCCGCGACGTCGAACAGCTGCTCGAGCGTGTCGACGCGGATCACGCCGGTCTGCGCGAACAGCGCGTCGATGCCGACGTCGAGGCTGGCGAGCGCCGCCGAGTGGCTGGTCGCCGCGCGCGTGCCCGCCGCGGAGCGGCCGGACTTGACCGCGATGATCGGCTTGTCGCGCGCGACCTCGGGAGCGAGGCGCGTGAACGTGCGCGGGTTGCCGAAGCTCTCGAGGTAGAGCGCGATCACGCGCGTGCGGTGATCGTCGTGCCAGTACGCGAGCACGTCGTTGACCGAGACGTCGGCCTTGTTGCCGATCGAGATGAAGTCGGCGATGCCGAGCTCGAGCGCACGCGCGTGATCGAGCATCGCGAGCCCGAGCGCGCCGCTCTGCGTCGCGACCGACACGTTGCCCGCCGGCGGATACACCGGCGAGAACGTCGCGTCGAGCCGTACCGTCGGATCGGTCGACATCACGCCCATGCAGTTCGGGCCGACCATCCGCATGCCGGCGCCGCGCGCGAGCTCGCGCAGCCGGGCTTCCGCTTCGCGCCCGCCGGCCTCGGCGAAGCCGGCCGAGATCACGACGACGCCGCGCACGCCGGCCGCGGCGCACTCGCGCACGACCGGCTCGACGGAAGCCGCCGGCACCGCGATCACGGCGAGATCGATCGGCCGGCCGACCGCGCCGATCGTCCGGTAGCACGGGCGACCGGCGAGCTCGCGCGCGACCGGGTGGATCGGATAGATCGGGCCGCGAAAGCCGTCGCGCACGAGGTTCTCGAGGATCGACCGGCCGATCGTGCCGGGCGTGCGCGACGCGCCGATCACGGCGACCGACGCCGGCGCGAAGATCGCGCGCAGGCTCGCCGCCGCGGCTCGCCGCTCGCGATCGGCGGCGACGCGCAGGAACCGCGAGGTCTCCGCGATCGGGAACTCGACGTGATAGATGCCCTGCGACAGCGCGTCCTGGACGACGAAGCCGCTGCGGCCGAACACGTCGAGCATCTGCGCGTTGTCGGCCTCGACGTCGGCGCGGAACATCGTGATGTCGTGCGCGCGCGCGACGTGCGCGAGGTGCTCGAGCAGCAGCGTGCCGATGCCGCGGCCCTGATCGGCATCGCCGACCTCGAACGCGACCTCGGCGACGCCGGGGATGACGACCGCGTAACGGCCGAGGCCGAGCAGGCGCTCGTGGCCGTTGCTCTGGATCACCGCGAGCCCGACCTCGCGCGCGCCGTCGAT
>JBLMXA010000252.1:0-5599 GCA_050257515.1 Acidobacteriota bacterium
AAGGTGAGCGCGATGGCGAGGCGAGGCGTCATGACGGGGGGACGAAAGCAGAGCCCGTGCCATGATTCCAGCGGCGCGGGCGCAAGAGTTCGGCCCCGCGGTGTCGGCCCCCTGTACAGGCCTCGGTCCCGAAACGTGACCACCCGGGTCACGTTTCGATCGTGCAACCCGAGCGGTGAGCTAGAGTTGCTGCATGGTGGCGCGGATCGTCGAAGCGGCTGGCACGCCGTTGGCTAACGATCGCGGCGTGTCTCGGCGCTCGATCCTCTTCATGCAGGAAGCTCGCAGCGTGGCTCCCTGGGTGGTGGTGGCGGGCGGTGCGGTGCACGCGACGATGCTCGCGATCCTGTGGCACGGCGGCTTGGACGCGTGGCGCGTCATCGCGGTTGCGGGGATGTACATCTCGTTCGCGGTGCTGCAGCGATTCATGTCGCGCAAGGTCGTCCACGAGCAGTGCGTCGAGGCCGCGTTCATCGCGATGAACGTCGGCGCCCAGATCATGGTGATCGTCAACGCGACGCTGACCGGCGGGCTCTACTCGCCGTTCCTGCCGACGATCCTGCTGCCCGCGATCGTGTCGCTGTTGTTCTTCGGGCCGATCCCGGCGTCGCGCTGGATCGCGCTCGCGAACGGCTGTCTCGTCGTCGCGATGATCGCGCTGCCGCACTCGCTGACCGGCAACGCGCTGCCCGAGCGCGAGTACACCGCCGCCGTGCTGATCGCGCTCGGCTGGTCGCTGTTCATGCTGCACCTGATGGCGGGCAAGCTCGCGATCGCGGCGACGCGCGCCGGCGACTCGGACGCGTGCCTCGCCGAGGAGCGCGTCGCCGAGACCGAGGCGCAGCTGCGCCGGCTGCAGTCGGTCGGCGCGAAGGTCGCGCACGAGCTCAAGAACCCGCTCGCCGCGATCAAGGGCCTGTGCCAGCTCGTCGCGCGCACGCCCGAGAGCGAGCGCACGCAGGAGCGGCTCGCGGTGGTCGCCTCCGAGATCGAGCGCATGGAGACGATCCTCGCCGAGTACCTGTCGTTCTCGCGGCCGCTCGAGGACCTCCACGCCGAGGAGCTCGATCTGGCGGCGCTCGCGCGCGACGTGTGCGACGTGCTCGCGGGCCGCGCCGACCAGGCCGGCGTCACGCTCGCGATCGAGGGCGGCAAGACGCTGACCAAGGGCGATCCGCGCCGGCTCAAGGAGGCGCTGATCAACCTCGTCGCGAACGCGATCGAGGCGACCCCGAGCGGCGGCAAGGTGGTGCTGCGCGTGCGCGCGAGCGGCGCCGGCGCGATGCTCGAGGTCGAGGACACCGGCCGCGGCATCGCGCCCGACGATCTCGAGCGGCTCGGCACGTCGTTCTTCACGACGCGCCCCGAAGGCACCGGCCTCGGTGTCGTCCTCGCGCAGGGCGTGATCACGCAGCACGGCGGCACGCTCGCGTACGAGAGCACGGTCGGTCGCGGCACGACCGCGCGGATCACGCTGCCGGCCGGCGCGGCGCCGGCGCCCGAGCCGACCGCGCGCGCGGCGATGGTCGAGGCGCGCGTGTAATGTCCACGGTCCTGCTCGTCGACGACGAGCCGAGCCTGCTGTTCACGCTCAGCGAGCTACTGACCGAGCGCGGCCACCGCGTGCTGACCGCGCGCTCGGGCGGCGACGCGCTCGCCAAGCTCGACGAGGCCGACGCGGTGATCACCGATCTCGCGATGCCCGGCATGGACGGGCTCGAGCTGCTGTCGCAGATCACGGCGCGCGATCCGGCGCTGCCCGTCGTGCTGCTCACCGCGCACGGCAGCGAGCGCGTCGCGGTCGCCGCCATGAAGCACGGCGCGTACGACTACCTCGCGAAGCCGTTCGACATCGACGAGGTCGCGCTCGTGATCGAGCGCGCGCTCGAGGCGCGCCAGCTGCGCGTCGACAACCGCCGGCTCGCCGCCGAGCAGACGCTCGGCCGCCGCATCATCGGCGCGTCGCGGCCGATGCGCCGGCTGCTCGAGGCGACGAGCCGCGTCGCGACGCGCGACGTGACCGTGCTCGTGCGCGGCGAGACCGGCACGGGCAAGGAGTTCGTCGCCGAGCTGTTGCACGCCCAGTCGCCGCGCGCGGACAAGCCGCTCGTGCGGTTCAACTGCGCGGCGCTCCCCGCCGACCTCGCCGACGCCGAGCTGTTCGGCCACACGAAGGGCGCGTTCACCGGCGCGACCGCGAGCCGCCCCGGCTACTTCTCTCAGGCCGACGGCGGCACGCTGATCCTCGACGAGGTCGGCGAGCTGCCGCCGAGCGTGCAGGCGAAGCTGTTGCGCGCGCTGCAGGAGGGCGAGATCCAGCCGGTCGGCTCGGGGCGCATCGACAAGGTCGACGTGCGCGTCGTCGCGTCGACCAATCGCGATCTCGCCGCCGACGTCAAGGCCGGCACGTTCCGCGAGGACCTCTACTACCGGCTCGCCGTCGTCGAGCTCGTCGTGCCGCCGCTGCGCGAGCGCAAGGACGACATCCCCGCGCTCGCCGAGGAGTTCGCGCGCCGCTACGGCGAGAAGTTCGGCCTCGGCCACGTCACGCTCGAGCCCGCGCTGATCGACGCGCTCGTCAGGAGCGAGTGGCCCGGCAACGTCCGCCAGCTCGAGAACACGATCGCGCGCCTCGCCGCGCTGTCGACCGGCGGCGTGATCGGCCTCTCCGACTTCCACGCCTCCGACACGACGGCGCCGCCTCCCCCACCGCCCGAGTCCGAGGCCGCCGAGCCTCCGCCCGACGCGCGCAACGGCCCTTCGTTGAAGGAGCAAGTCGAGGCGTTCGAGCGCGGCCTCGTCTCGCGCGCGCTCGACGCCACCGGCGGCAACCAGTCCGAGGCCGCCAGGAGGCTCGGCGTGTCGCGGGTGACGTTGATCGACAAGATGAAGAAGTACGGGCTGGCGAATCAGGGACGCCGCTAGGAGCGACGGCTGACCGGCGCGTCAGCCATCGATCCGATCCTCCGTGCACGGTGGCCAGCTCGCGGTCACGTGTCGTCAACGCCAGGAATCGCTCGATCGCGTTTCGAACTCCGCGGGCCCCGGATCGTGTGCGAAACCATCGAGGATGAACCTCAGACTCGCGCCCTCGAAGTAAGGAACCTCGACGGCACGACTGACGAGCCAATCTGGAATCCGCTCGTCGACCACGAGCTCACCTGGTCGCGCGATCCGCATCGCCGTTCGCTCCTGCCAGCGAGCCTGGCACCGCCCGCGCACTGATCTTGCCGAACGCCTGCTGCAAGAGCCACGTCTGCGGCAGCCAGACCCACAATGGATCGTACGTCGGCGGCGGCTTCCACATGACGGTCGCGCCCGCGAGCTCCTTCCAGCCGGGGAAGCTGACGCCGCTCGAGAACGGGTCGACAAGCCACGTGCGCCCGCGGTCGCCGCCGTGGTGGCGCCAGTTGTTGAGCACGTAGGACAGGGCGTGCCTGACGGATCTCGGCGATTTTAAGTGGCGCGCGTGGTAACGATCGGCGAACACGCGGCCACGGCGGCCGAGCGTGCGGTTGATGTGCTTGGCGGCCGACACCTCGAAGCCCTGGACGCCGCGGGCGAGCGCCATGCGGTCGCGCGCCTCGCAGATCAAGTGGACGTGGTTACTCTGGATCGTGATGTGGACGATGCGGAAGCGGCGCCGCTGCTTGTGCGCGACGGACAGCGTCGCCCAGCGCAGCGCCTTGTAGAAGTCGCGCGTGCGCAGGTTGTGAACGCCGTCGACGATGCGCAGCGTGACGTGGACCGGGTGGTAGTACGCGAGGTGCGGGCGCGTCTTGTGGCGCTCGCTCGCGCGCGGACCGTTCGGCTTGCGTCCCGCGCCCCGGCGCTTGCCGCCATGGAGGAACAGCTGCTGCTGGACGTGATGCTTGCGTGCGCGCGCCATACCCGTCGCCTCCGTTGATTTCGCCGAGATCACTGGTAGCACGCGCCTCTGACAACCATTTCTCGTCGGGGGGGACGGATCAGATACGTGGGTGACACCTCTCCCTTGCCTGCACCGCCTTCCGGCGCCACTAGCGGCGCCGAGGTCTCGCCGCCGGCTTCGTCACGGTGATGTCGAACATGAAGCTCGAGCGGTGAGGATCGCTGCCGACCACGCACTGCGTGCGTCCCATGTTCCTGGTCCGGAGGATCAGGAGCTCGTGTCGCCCTTGGTGACGATGCTGGCCTCGAATCGCGCGTGCTCCTCGGGGCCTAGCGCCAGTCGCTCGCGTTGCCGGCGGGTTGCCGCACCGCGCGAATGTATCGGATCGCGGCGCATCTCGTGCGACACTCCCTCGCATGATCCGGACCCTCGCGATCGCAGTGCTCGCCTGTTCGCTCGGTGCTTGCAAGGGCGACAAGGCGCAGAAGTCGCCCGCCGCGGACTTCCGCGATCAGATGTGCGGCTGCAAGGCGAAGTCGGGCGATCGCATGATCCGCGAGGACTGCGCGGCGAACGTCGAGGCGGCGTGGAAGGACGCGAAGGCCAAGGCGACCGGCGATGGCGATGCGAAGGCCGAGCAGGAGCTCGCGGCGTGCCGCGACGAGATCCGCAAGGACTTCGAGGCCGCGAAGGCGAGCCAGCCACCGGCGAAGTGAGGCGCGCGCTCGCGATCGCCGCCCACGTCGCGCTGTTCGTCGGCTTCGGCGCGTGCCAGTACACGATCGCGATGCGCTGCGCCGCGCTGCGCGCCGACGACGCGATGACGACGTGCATGGGGCCGCGCGACGCCCGCGTGCGCTTCGTCTACCTGCACGGGCTCGACAGCCGCGGGCCATCGTGGCAAGAGCTCGACAACCGGCGCGCGCTCGCCGCGCTGCCCGACGCCGCGATCGCGCTGCCGCGCGCGCCGCTGTGCGATGGCGGGCGCTGCTGGCCCGATAGCGACGAGGGCACCGGCGAGGTGATCGGCGCGATCCGCGGCGCGGCACGCGCATGTTTCGGCGAGCACGCCAGCTACGGCGTCGTCGGGTTCTCGCGCGGCGGGTTCGCGCTCGCGCGGCTCGCGACGTGCGACGCCGCCGGCGCGCGGTGGGCGATCGTCGCGTCGGCGTTCGGCTACGGCGACGAGCCGCGCCTGCGCGGCTGTCCGGTCGCCGTCGTCGTCGGCCGCGGCGACCGCTACCACCACGACGGCGCGGTCGGTTACTCGCAACGATCGCATGCGCCGCTGTTCGAGTTCGCCGGCGGCCACCGGCTCGACGCGCCCGCGCTCGCCCAGGCGCTCGCCGCGGTGGCGCCGCGATGACGCGCGCGGCGGCGTGGCTGCTGCGCGTGGTCGGTGCGGTCGCGGCCGCGGCGCTCGTGTTCGTCGTCGCGAGCGCGGCGCGCGCCGGCGCGTGGCTCGCGGTCCGCGAGCTCGCCGCGCTCGAGACGACCGTCGTCGTCGCGCTCGCGGTCGCCGCCACCGCGATCGCCGCGCGCGGCCGCCGCGCGTTCGCGCTCGATGGGTGGCCGCGCGCCCCCGGATGGCGCGGCGTGGCCGGGCGCATCGCGCTCGTGTGGTGCGCCGCGCTCGCCGCCGTGCTCGGCGTGCTGCCCGGCCTCGCGCTCGACCTCGGCCCGGCGTGCGCGTGGCCGCCGGCGCTCGTCGCGCTCGCCGGGCTCGCC
>JBLMXA010000253.1:0-2610 GCA_050257515.1 Acidobacteriota bacterium
CGTCCAGGCCGGGCATGTGGACATCCGACAGCACGCAGTCGAACGGCTGCTTCGCGGTCGCGAGCGCGTCGACCGCCGCGTTGCCATCGTCGGCGATCGCGACGTCCCAGCCCTCGGCGCGCAGCACGCGCGCGCACACGCGCTGGATCGCGGGGTCATCGTCGACGACCAGCACGCGCCCGAGGTGCCCCTTCGTGCGGTCCATGATCATTCCCGGCGGCGAGCCGGATTGCGCGAGTGCAGGACGATCTCGAGCGCCGCGCGCAGCTGGTCGTCGTTCCAGGGCTTGAGGAAGTAGCGGTGGACGGCGCCCTCGTTGACCGCGCGCACCGCGACGTCGAGATCGCGGTTGCCGGTGACGAGGAAGCGCACCATCTCGGGATACTCGACCTTCGCGAGCTGCAGCAGGTCGAGCCCGTCGGCGCCGCCGCCCATCGAGAAGTCGCTGATGATCGCATCGAACGCGCGCGTCTTGAGCGCGTCGAGCGCCTCGCGCGCGGAGCTCGCCTCGAACACCAGGTAGTCGCGCAGCGTGCGACGCATCGCGTGCCGGATCTCCGGCTCGTCGTCGCAGATCAAGATGGTCGAGCCCACGATGAAATCCTACTACACGCGGCCCGGCAGCCGCACCACGAAGCACGGGCCGACGTCGCGAGCTTCGTATTCGATCCTTCCACCATGTGCTTCGGCCACGAGCCGGCAGAAATAAAGGCCCATGCCGCGCTTTCCGCCCTTGCCCTGCACGTACTTGCCGAACAGGTTGCCTCGGATGTTCTCGGGCACCTGCGGGCCGCTGTTCGTCACGTAGATCTCGAGGCTCATGTCCTCGGCGTCGTGCCAGCGCCGCGCGCCGAGCACGATCTGGCCGTTCTTGTTGCAGTAGCGCGACGCGTTGCCGAACAGGTTGTGCAGCACGCGCTCGATCAGGCCCTCGTCGAAGCGGCCCTCGATCTCGGGCGCGCACTCGATCTCGAGCTTGATCCCTTGCGACAGCGACGGCGCGTTGACCTCGAGCACCGACTGCAGCACGCCGCGGATCTTTGCCTTCGACACCATCGGTTTGACCGCGGCGTCCTCGAACCGTGCGATGTCGACGAAGTTGGCGACGAGTCCGGACATCCGGCGCACCGAGCGCAGCGTGGCGGTGAGCGCGTCGTTCGTGTCGTCATCGCCCTTCACGACCTCGAGCAGATACGACAGGTTCGACAGCGAAACCGCGAGGCCGTTGTTGAGATCATGTGCGAGCAGCGCGCTCGCCTCGGTGCCGTACACGAGCCGGCGCTCGGCAGCCTCCTTCTCGAGTCGCACCTGCACGTACTCGCGCTGCTTGCGCAGCGCCGCCGAGACGCGCCGGCGGATCTCGGAGAGACCGATCGGCTTGAGTACGTAGTCGTCGGTACCCGCATCGAACGCCTCGCTGCGGGATTTTTCATCATCGTGTCCGGTCAGCACGATCACGTGAACGGCGGTCTTGTGGGTCTGCTTGAGATGACGGATCACCTCGATACCGCCGACCGCGGGCATGCCGAGATCGACGATCGCGACATCCGGCGGCGTCTGCGCGGCTTGCGCGATCGCACCGTCGACGTCGTGCGCGGTGACGACCTGAAACCCCGCCTGTGCGAGACCACCCGCCATCTGCCTGCAGATCACCTCGTCGTCATCGACGACCAACAAACGAACCGAGCCGGGTAGCACGGACGTCTCGGAGACCACGCCCACTTCCGAGGTCATTGCCCGTTTGTTAGTATCAGACCGACAGGATGGCGCCAACCTCCGAGGGACGCGAGGCGCGGGCGGTGGACCCTCGAACGCTCGCCGACGTCGTGCTCGCGGTCGCGGTGCGCGCCGCGTGCGACAGCGTCTTCGTCGAGCCCGCCGCGACGGATCCGGAGCGCTACACGATCAGCTTCGAGCGCGCGCAGGAGACCGTGAGGACGATCTCCGTCGATGCCGGCAGCGGCTCGGCGGCGGTCGCGCGGCTCGCGCTCGTCGCCGAGCTCGATCTCGCCGCGGCGCACGCCCAGAGCGCGCGCGTGCCGGTCCGCTCCGGCGACCGCCGCGCCGAGGTCGTGATCACGATCCGCCCCGGCGACGGCCTGCGCGCCGAGCTGCTCGTGGTGCCGGCGCCCAAGCCGGCGCGCGCCGCACCGGTCGCGACGTCGACGAAGCTCGGCGACGTGATCGGCAACTACCGCATCGCGGAGCTTCTCGGCGAGGGCGGCATGGGGACGGTGTTCCGCGTCGAGCACGTCGTGCTCGGCCGCAGCTACGCGCTCAAGGTGCTGCGCGCGAAGGTGTTCGAGCGCGATGTGGTCGCGTCGCAGCGGTTCTTGCGCGAGGCGCGTGCCGCCGCGCGCGTGCGCCACCCGAACATCGTCGACGTGTTCGACTTCGGCCACCTGACCGACGGCCGGCCGTACCTCGTGATGGAGCTGCTCGACGGCGAGAGCCTGCTCGATCGCGTGTCGCGCGGCGCGCTGCCGCCGCAGCACGTCGTCGCGATCGCGCGCCAGATCGCGCACGCGCTCGCGGCGGTGCACGACGTGGGCGTCATTCACGCCGACGTCACGCCGTCGAACGCGATCTTGCTCGCCGGCGACTCGCTGC
>JBLMXA010000254.1:0-3489 GCA_050257515.1 Acidobacteriota bacterium
TGTCGAACGTGCCGGCCATCGCGATCGCCTGCGGAAACATCGTCGCCTCGGTCGCCATGTAGCCGTGCAGACTCTCTTCGTGGAACAGCACCGGGATGCCCAAGCGCGTACGCTCGATGGCCCACTGCTGCACGGCGTTCACGAACTCGACGGTCTCGGCGGGCGTGCGCCAATTCTTCGCGGGGCCGCCCGCGGCCTCGGGCGCGCCCGGCACGCCGCGCTTGTCGGACGGCCGCGCGATCTGGCCGATGCCGTGCGGGTACGCGGCCGCGGCCTTGGCCGGCGAGAACGTCAGGCCGTCGGAGATGTCCGCTTTACGCGCCCAGAGCGCGATCATCTGCGCGACCTTCTCCTCGAGCGTCATGCGCGCGAGCAAGTCCTCGACGCGCGCGGCAATCGGCGCGCTCGCGTCGCGATAGACGGGCTGTTCGCGGCGCGCGGCGAGAGCGCGCGGCAGACCCGCGCCGGCGGCTGCAGACGTCGTGGCGGCGGCCGCGAGCTTCACGAGATCGCGGCGGCTCCAATGGCGGCGTTCGCTCATCGCCGGTCCTCGATCACCAGCATGGCGGTCTTCAAGTCCACGGAGCTCGGCCCGACCATCACGGCGAACGCGCCGGGCTCGACGACGCGCTCCATGCGCCGGTCCCAAAGCGCGAAATCCTCGGGCGTCAGCGTGAACGTGAGCGTGCGCGCCTCGCCGGGCGCGAGGGTCACGCGCCGGAACGCCTTGAGCTGCTTGACGGGCCGCGTCACGGAGCTCACTTCGTCGCGGAGATAGACCTGCACGGTCTCGTCGCCCGGGCGCGAGCCCGTGTTGCGCACGTCGACGCTCACCTCGACGCTGCCGGCCGTGCCGATGCGCTCGGCCGACAGGCGCGGCGCGCCGACGTCGAACGTCGTATAGCTCAAGCCCCAGCCGAACGGAAACAGCGGCTCCGCGGTGCCGAACAGATAGCCGCGCCGCGCAGACGGCTTGTAGTCGTAGCACATCGGCAGCTGCCCCGCGCTGCGTGGAATCGTGACCGGCAGCTTGCCGCCCGGCGCGACGTCGCCGGTGAGCACGTTCGCGAGCGCGTTGCCGCCCTGCTCGCCGAGATACCACGCCTCGACGAGCGCATTCGCCCGCTCGGCAATCGTCACGGTCGACGCAGGACGGCCGTTGATCAGCACGACGACGATCGGTTTGCCGAGCGCGTGCAGCGCGTCGAACAGCTCCTGCTGCTGGCCGGCGAGATCGAGGCTCGCGCGATCGCCCAAATGATTCGCGGCCCAAGCTTCGCGACTGGTCTGCTCGGTGTCGCCGAGCGCGAGCACGACCACGTCGGCGCCGCGCGCGGCCTCGACCGCTGCCGCGATCTTGAAGCGATTGCCTTCGGGGTCGGCGAGCTCGACCTGGTCGGCCCACCAGTCGTCGCTCTTCGTGATCGCGACGCCCTCGGCATACACGATTCGCGCGCGATCGCCGGCCTTAGCGCGCATGCCGTCGAGCAGCGAGATCTTCGTCGGCGGCTCGCCGCTGTAGCCGCCGAGCCGCGCGACCGCGGCATTCGGACCGATCACCGCGATCGTGGGCCCCGGCCCCGCGGCCGGCAAGTCGAGCGGCAGCGTGCCGTCGTTCTGCAGCAGCACGATGCTGCGCTCCGCCGCGACGCGCGCGAGCTCACGCGCATCGGCATCGTTGGTGATCTTTGCGGCCTGCGCAGCGTCGGCATACGGCCGCTCGAACAGGCCCGCGCGGAACTTGAGCTCGAGCATGCGGCGCACGGCGGTGTCGACGTCGGCCTCGGCCACGGCGCCGGCTGCGACCGCGGCCTCGAGCGTCGAGTAGGAGCCGCCGTTCGGCAGATCGCAGTCCACGCCGGCCGCGAGCGCGAGCCGCGCCGCTCGAGCGCGGTCCGCCGCAACGTGGTGCAAGTCGACGAGCTGGTCGATCGCGTAGTAGTCGCTCACGATCGCGCCGCGATACCCCCACTCCTCGCGCAGCACGTCGTGCAAGAGCCAACGATTGGCGTGGCTCGGCACGCCGTCGATCTCGTTATAAGACGCCATGAGCGCGGTAATCGCGGTGCGCTTGACGACCTGCTCGAACGGCGGGAAGAACACCTCGCGCAGCTCGCGGCGCGAGATCGGCGCGGGCCCCGCGTTCGTGCCGCTCTCGGGCTCGCCGTGCCCCGTGAGGTGCTTGAGCGTCGCGAACACCTTGTCGGGCCCGAGCGTGCGCACGCGGCCCGCCCCCTGCAACCCTTCGACCGCAGCGACGCCCATCTCGCCGACGAGGTGCGGATCCTCGCCGAACGTCTCCTCGATGCGTCCCCAGCGCGGATCGCGTGCGACGTCGACGACCGGCGACAGCACGAGGTGCACGCCGCGGGCCCGCACTTCGCGCGCGATCACCGCGTCGACCCTGCGCACGAGATCGGGGTCGAAGCTCGACGCGAGCGCGATCGCCTGCGGGAAGCTCGTCGCACCGGGCGCCGCGTAGCCGTGCAGCGCCTCCTCGTGGAACAGGATCGGAATTCCGAGCCGCGTGTCTTCCACGGCGTAGCGCTGCAGCGCGTTCACGAGCTCGACCGTGGCGAGCGTGCCGCGGCCGGGCGCCACGCGCGGCGAAACCGGACCGCGGCCGTCGGACGGCCTCGCGAACTGGCCGATCCCGTCGGGAAAGCGGCGCGCGAGCTTCGCGCGATCGAGCCGCGACTGCTCGTCGAAGATCTCCGTCTTGCTGTCCCAGACCGCGGTGATCTGCACGATCTTCTCGGCGAGCGTCATGCGCGCGAGCAGATCCTCGACGCGGGCCTCGATCTCGGCAGCGGGATTCTTGTACGGCGGCAGCTCGTTGCGCTGCTGCGCGCTGGCTGCGCCGCTCGCCGCGGCGGTCGCGAGGGCCGAGACGACGGCTTTGCGGACGTTGATTGGCGTTGTCGACACGGATCCGGTGAGTCGCCGGTGCCCCCGAGGTCGTCGCCGCACCGTGGTCCCGGTACCATAATCCAGCGTCTCGAGGGTGTCCATCGGCCGTGCGAGCACTCGCGCGAGCCGCGCGGAATTGCAATCGGCACCTGCGCTCAGTAGCGTTTGAGCGCAGCATCGTGCCCGAGGTCAATCAGCGATGAGCGTCAAGTCTTTTCTCGTCGTCGCGTCGCTCGCGCTCAGCATCCTGATCGGGCTCGTGCTCGGCCGCTCGGGCCCGGGCAGCGAGGTGCGCGCGCCGGCCGGGGCGAACGCCCCGGTCAAGATCGGACTGTCGCTCGACACGCTCAAGGAAGCTCGCTGGGCGAAGGACCGCGACGCGTTCGTCGCGCGCGCGAAGGAGCTCGGCGCGAGCGTCACGGTGCTCTCGGCGAACAGCGACGACAACCGGCAGGTCGCGGACGTCGAATCGCTGATCACGTCGAAGATGGACGTGATCGTGATCGTGCCGCACGACGGCAAGGCCATGGCAACGGGCGTCGCAGCCGCTCACGACGCCGGCACGCCCGTGATCGCCTA
>JBLMXA010000255.1:0-2500 GCA_050257515.1 Acidobacteriota bacterium
GGGCGCGCGGCCGGCCGCGCGACCGGCGCGGGGTGCGCGCACGCGGCGAGCGCGCCGAAGAGCCAGAACCGTCGCATGGCCGGGGACCGTGCCCCGGAGCGAGGTTCAGGTCAACCCATTCTCCTTGCGCGCCTTCGCGATGACTTCCGCGTAGCTCGTGCTCTCGACCACCTCCGCCATCTCGGCGGTGTAGCGCGCGACGAGATCCTCGCGCCCGCGCGCCTGCGCGTCGCGCCGCGCGTTGTGGAGCGTCAGGAACGCGCGCTCGGCGTTGACGAAGTACTGCACGCACGCGAGCACGGCCTTCGCGGTCGAGGTGGTCACCGAGCGCGACGCGTCGGTGAACTGGAAGTGGCGGCCCTCGGAGTTGGTGACGTCGAGCGTGACGCGGCCGACGGCATCGACACCGGCCTGCGCCTGCTTGGTCTGGATGTCGGCGGCAACGTGGAAGCCGACGAGCTGGATCGTCTTGAGTGACCCGTACTCGCGCGCGTAGCGGCCGAGCAGCCCCGAGTACAGCGCGTCGACCACGCCGACGCCCTTGCCCTCGACCTCGACCGGCTGGTCGCCCTCCTGGACGCTCACCTTCACCGTGCTCCCGATCCCGGGCTGTTCCTCGACCACGAGCTTGCCGAGCGACAGCATCAGGTAGTTCGCGCCGAGGACCCTCTTGATCAGCGCTTCGTGTTCGAGGTTGGTCACCCGGAGATCTTACCTTGCGACCGCGAGCGTGCCGGTGAAACCGGTCACCTGCGACCGAAGGTCGCGATCTCCTGCGCACTTGTGCTCACTCCCGAAGCGTGCCGCCGTCAGGGCGATCTGGCATGGTGCTCACGTGTCTCTCGTCCAGCTGCGCCGCCACGTGACCCGCCTGCGCGGATGTGCCGAGTGTCCCGACATGATCGGTCCGGTGGTCACCGGACAGCCGGTGATGTCGCCGGTGATGCTGATCGGCCAGGCGCCGGGCGTGAAGGAAGGCCCCGCGGGCAAGCCGTTCGCGTGGACCGCCGGCAAGACGCTGTTCGGCTGGTTCGCGGCACTATCGCCCTCGCCGGACGGCTCCGGTGGCGGGCTGTCGGAGGAGGAGTTCCGCGCGCGCGTCTACATGGCGGCGGTGTGCCGGTGCTTTCCGGGCAAGGCCTCCGGCGGCGGCGATCGCGTGCCGTCGCCCGCCGAGATCGAGCGCTGCAGCCAGCACCTGCATCGCGAGATCGAGATCCTGCGGCCGCAGCTCGTGATCCCGGTCGGCAAGCTCGCGATCGCGCAAGTCGGCTGTGGCTTTCGGCCCGACACCGACAAGCTGACCGAGATCATCGGCACCACGCGGCACGGCCACGTCGCCGGCCATCGCTTCGACGTGATCGCGCTGCCGCATCCCTCGGGAGCGTCGACGTGGCATCGCACCGAGCCGGGCAAGACGCTGCTCGTGCGCGCGCTCGCGAAGATCGGCCAGCACCCCGCGTGGCAGTCGCTGCTCGATCCGGCCGCTGCTAGCATGCCGGCGTGACCCATCCGGCCGAGATCCTGTCCGAGCTCGTCGCGATCCCCACGCACCAGGGAGGCGGCGACGAGCTCGCGATCTGCGAGCACCTCGCGCCGCTCGTCCGCGCGCGCGGCGCCGACGAGGTGATCGTCGAGCGCGCGACGCGCACCGACGGCAGCCCGGGCGCGTACCTGTTCGCGCGCTGGGGCACGCCGCGCCGGATCATCAACGCGCACGTCGATACGGTGCCCGCGAACGCCGGCTGGACGCGCGATCCGTGGCAGCCGCACGTCGAGGGCGGCAAGCTCTACGGCCTCGGCTCGGCCGACACCAAGGGCGCGATCGCGGCGACGCTCGTCGCGCTCGAGGGCAAGCGGCCGCACGACGTCGGCGTGCTGTGGTCGGGCGACGAGGAGGCCGGCAGCCACGTCATGCACGCGTTCCTCGCATCACCGCACGTCAAGGCGGTGACGCAGGCGATCGTGTGCGAGCCGACCGCGCGCACCGCCGGCACCAGTCACCGCGGCGTGCTCGCGCAGCTCGCGAAGGTCACCGGCAAGGGCGGTCACTCGTCGAAGGCCGATCACATGCCCAAGCCCGTGGTCGAGCTCGCGAGGCTCGCGGTCGCGCTCGACGAGCTCGGCCGCGCGCGCCTGCACGACGGCCCGCCGGGCATGACCGGCACGTGCCTGAACGTCGCCGCGCTGCGCGGCGGGGTCGCGTTCAACGTCGTGCCCGAGCGCGCCGAGCTCGAGTGGTCGCTCCGGCCCTACCCCGGCTTCGATCGCGCGGCGTGGGATCGCGACGTCGCCCGCGTCGCCGGCAGCGCGGCGATCGAGGTGACGATCGATCACGCGCCGTTTCACTGCGACGCGCTCGCCGAGCTCGTGCGCCCGCACGTCCGCGGAATCGGCGCGCTCGACTTCTGGACCGAGGCCGCGCTCTACCAGCAGCACGGCATCGACGCGATCGTGATCGGCCCCGGCGACATCGCGCAGGCGCACGCCGCCGACGAGT
>JBLMXA010000256.1:0-2947 GCA_050257515.1 Acidobacteriota bacterium
GAGCCCTCGTGGCCCCGTGGTTCGGGCCCTGTCGTCTCCGAGGCTCCTGCAGACTCTGTCGGACGTCGGACGCCGGAGGCCGGACGCCCGTTCTTCTCTTCGCTGCGCTTCCTCGGCCAGCTCGACCTCACCTACCTCGTGTGCGAGGGCGAAGGTGAGCTGGTGCTCGTCGACCAGCACGTCGCCCACGAGCGCGTCGAGCTCGCGCGGCTCGCCGCCGGCGCGCGTGACGCGGGGCGCGAGATCGCCGTGCAGCGGATGCTGTTCCCGACGACGATCGAGGTCTCGCCGGAGCTCGTCGCGGTCGCCGAGCACAACGCGCCGCTGCTCGCGCGTGTCGGCTTCGAGGCCGAGGCGTTCGGCGACAAGACGCTCGCGATCAAGGCGATGCCCGGCGGCCTGCGCCACGGCGATCCGGCGCAGCTGTTGCGCTCGCTGCTGTCCGAGTGGGCCGATACCGGCGCGCCCTCGGAGGACGAGCGCTGGGATCGGGTGCTCGCCGAGATCGCGTGCCACTCGGTGGTGCGCGCCGGCGACCGGCTGTCGCCCGGCGAGGCCGAGGCGCTGCTGCGCGCGCTCGACGACGTCGATCCGGCAACGAAGAACCCGCACGATCGACCGGTGCTGCTTCGCCTGCCGCTTGCCGAGATCGCGCGCCGGTTCGGGCGCTGAGCGTGACAATCACGTGAACGCGAGCGCGGGGCCGTGACCGCGCACTACGCTCGGCCATATGCCTCGCGCGCTGGCGCTCGTGACGCTCGCTGGCTGCTCGTTCTTCATGACGACGCGGCCGGCGGGCATCGATCATCGGTGCGTGACCGACCGGACCGGCGCGCTGCTCGACCTGACCGGCCTGGCCGTGCTCGGCGGCACGACCTTCGCGATGCGAAACTCCGTCGACAATCCGGTCCCCCTGTTCACGCTGCCGGTCGCCGTCGTGTACGGGATCGGCGCGCTCTACGGCGCCGCGGTTCCGGGTTGTCCTGAACGCGCCGAGCTCGCGGAGGCCGCGACGCGCGAGCGCGATGCGGAGGCGCGCGCGCGAGCGCTCGCCCAGGCCGAGAGAGCGCGCGCGTGGGCGGCGCGCACGACGCAGGACCCGGCGCTCGTGTCGCTGACGAAGACCGCGGAGACGCGTGCCGCCGCGAATGACTGCGCCGTGGTGGTCGCGATCGGCCGCCACGTGCGCGAGGTCGACGCCGAGTACTACGCGCGCGTCTTCGCCATCGACGCGACGATCAAGCGCTGCTTGGAATGATTTCCGGCCGAGCTCCGCGCCCACGTGAGCGCGTGGGTGAGTCGCGCGGGCTCGGCGCTCGGCGCGAGGGCCTTCACGACGAGATCAGGTTCGCGCGCCCGAAGGAGCGACAGCGACAGCGGCAGCGGCAGCGGCAACGCGCGCTACAATGCGCGACGATGCTCCCGCGCCTCGTCGTGATCGTCGGCCCGACGGGCGCCGGCAAGACGCGGCTCGCGCTCGCGCTCGCCGAGCGCGCCGGCGGTGAGGTGATCTCGTGCGACTCGCAGCAGGTCTACGTCGGCATGGACATCGGCACCGGCAAGGTGTCCGCCGCCGACCGCGCGCGCGTCCCGCACCACGGCATCGACGTGATCCGCCCCGACGAGGACATGACCGCCGCGCGGTTCGTCGAGCTCGCCGATCGCGCGATCGCCGCGCTCGCCGCGCGCGGCAAGCCGGCGATCGTGTGCGGCGGCACCGGGCTCTACGTGCGCGCGCTGCTGCTCGGGCTGTTCGAGGGCCCGCCCGCCGACGCGATGGTGCGCGCCGAGCTGTCGGCGCTCGGGCTCGACAAGCTGCGCGCCGAGCTCGTGCGCGTCGATCCGGTCGCCGCCGGCAAGATCGATCGCAACGACGAGAAGCGGATGATCCGCGCGCTCGAGGTCTACCGGCTCACCGGCGAGCCGATGAGCGCGCACCAGGCGCGCCACGATCACAAGCAGCTGCCGCTGCGCTACCCGGCGCGCCTCGTCGGGCTGGCGCCGGCGCGCGAGGCGCTCTACGCCGCGATCGACGCGCGCGTCGACCAGATGATCGCCGACGGGCTCGAGCGCGAGGTCGCCGCGCTGCGCGCGGCCGGCTACCGCCCGCCGCTGCGGTCGCAGCAGGCGATCGGCTACGCCGAGCTGCACGCGGTCGCCGACGGCACGCTCGAGCTCGCCCGCGCGATCGAGCTCATCAAGCGAAATTCACGTCATTACGCACGGCGTCAAATGTCGTGGTATCGCTCCGATCCCTCGATCGAGTGGGCCGCGAGCCCGGCCGACGTTGACCTGGCAGACCTGGAGCGGTACCTCCTTGGGTCGTAGCGTGTCGACGACCGAGCCCCCTCCGCTTTCGGACCGCATGATCCTCGAGTTCGAGCGGCCGATCATCGATCTCGAGAAGAAGATCAGCGAGCTGCGCGGCCTGTCCACGTCGATCGATGGTCCCGGCGTCGACTTCTCCGCCGAGATCCGCAAGCTCGAGCAGAAGGCGCGCAAGCTGCAGAAGGAAGTGTTCGCGGACCTGTCCGCGCAGCAGAAGGTCCAGCTCGCTCGCCACCCCGCGCGCCCGTACATGATGGACTACCTCGGGCTGCTGATGGACGAGTTCGTCGAGCTGCACGGCGACCGCGGCTTCCGCGACGATCCCGCGATCGTCGGCGGCATGGCGATGTTCGACGAGTGGGAGGTCCTCGTGCTCGGCCACCAGAAGGGCCGCAACACGAAGGACAACATGCACCGGAACTTCGGCATGGCGCGGCCGGAGGGCTATCGCAAGGCGACGCGGCTGATGCGCCTCGCGTCGCGGTTCCGCCGGCCGATCCTGTGCTTCATCGACACCCCGGGCGCGTATCCCGGCCTCGGCGCCGAGGAGCGCGGCCAGGCCGAGGCGATCGCGAAGGCGCTGCAGGTGATGGCGAGCCTCGAGTGCCCGATGATCTCG
>JBLMXA010000257.1:0-11430 GCA_050257515.1 Acidobacteriota bacterium
TGCTCGGCATGGTCGACTCGGTGCTGCTGCTCGTCGACGCCTACGAGGGTCCGATGCCGCAGACGCGGTTCGTGACCCAGAAGGCGTTCGAGATGGGCCTGCGGCCGATCGTCGTGGTCAACAAGATCGATCGACCGGGCGTCGATCCTCACCACGTGATGGACCAGGTGTTCGAGCTGTTCATGTCGCTCGGCGCCACCGACGCGCAGCTCGACTTCCCGGTGATCTACGCCTCGGGCCGCCAGGGCTTCGCGATCCGCAACCTCGAGGACGAGAAGACCGATCTCGGGCCGATGCTCGATCTGATCGTCGAGGCAGTGCCGCCCGCGCAGGGCGATCCCGACGCGCCGCTGTGCCTCCAGGTCGCGACGCTCGATTACGACGACTACCTCGGCTACATGGCGATCGGCCGCATGCGCGCGGGCCGCTGCAAGGTCGGCGATCGCGTGCTGCTCGTGCACCGACCGAAACTGGAGGGGGCCGGATTCACTGCGGCCCCCGGGGCAGGCAAGAAGGAAGAGTTCCGCGTCCAGAAGGTGCTCGGCTTCCAGGGGCTCAAGCGGTTCGAGCTCGCCGAGGGGCGCGCCGGCGACATCGTCGCGATCACCGGGATGAGCGAGCTCAACGTCGGCGAGACGATCACGTCGATCGCGGAGCCGACGATCCTGCCTCTTCTCAAGGTCGACGCGCCGACGATCACGATGAACTTCCGCGTCAACGACGGGCCGTTCGCGGGCAAGGAAGGCAAGTACGTCACGTCGCGCAACCTGCGCGAGCGGCTGGAGCGCGAGATCAAGAGCAACGTCGCGCTGCGCGTCGAGGAGACCGACGACGCCGGCACGTTCAAGGTGTCCGGCCGCGGCGAGCTGCACCTGTCGGTCCTCATCGAGACGATGCGGCGCGAGGGCTACGAGCTGTGCGTGTCGCAGCCGAAGGTGATCCTGCAGACCGACGAGGCCGGCAAGGTCACCGAGCCGTACGAGGACGCGGTGATCGATCTCGGCGAGGAGTACGTCGGCGCGGTCGTCTCCGAGCTCAACCGGCGCGCCGGCGTGATGCGCGAGATGCGGCCGAGCGCGCCCGGCCGCACGCGCCTCGAGTACCGGATCCCGGCGCGCGGCCTGATCGGCTACCGCTCGCAGTTCCTGACCGACACGCGCGGCACCGGCGTGCTGTACACGCAGTTCGCCGAGTACGGCCCGCAGGCGCCCGAGATCCGCGCGCGCCAGAACGGCGTGCTGGTGTCGAGCGAGGACGGCGTGACGAACGCGTACGGCCTGTTCTACCTGCAGGAGCGCGGGCAGCTGTTCGTCGGCCCGAACGTCAAGAACTACAGCGGTATGATCGTCGGCATCCACGCGCGCGACAACGATCTCGTCGTCAACCCGAACAAGACGAAGAAGCTGACGAACATCCGCACGACCGCCGCCGACGAGAAGCTCGTGCTCGCGCCGCCGCGCCAGATCACGCTCGAGTACGCGCTCGAGTTCATCAACGATGACGAGCTCGTCGAGGTCACGCCGCAGTCGATCCGGCTGCGCAAGCTGATCCTCGATCACAGCGTGCGCAAGCGCTTCGAGAAGAAGCCCGCCGAGGTCGACGAGTAAGCGTCAAGCGAGCTCATCTCGGTAATCCCCGCGACGGCGAGAGCGAGCGACGTGAGGCAGATCGGGGCGCGCGCCCGGAAGCGCAGCGAGCCCCGTGCTGAAGCACGGGGCGAGCGAGAACCGGCCGTACGCCCCGAGATGCCCACGTCGCGAAGTTCGCGGCCCGCGCGGATTACCGAGATGAGCTCAGGGCCTGACAGCGCTGAATGCGCCATGTCAGCCGGTGCCACCGTCGGCGCGGGGAGGTTCTGCGAAACTCGGGCCGTGCGCGCACACTCGCGAGCCGAGACCACACCCTGGGAGCCGTCCCGGGGCGAGCGGTTCGGTCCGTACGAGGTGCACGAGGAGCTCGGCGGCGGCGGGCTGTCGGTCGTGCACCGCGCGATCGACACGCGGCTCACCGGCCCGCACGAGCTGGCGCTCAAGCGGCTGCGCGACGGGCTGTCGGGACGCTGGGAGCTCGTCGACGCGTTCCTCTACGAGGCGCAGCTCGCGAGCCAGCTCCGCCATCCGCACGTCGCGCGCGTCTACGCGTACGGCAAGCTCGACGGCCAGTTCTACGCCGCGGTGGAGCTCGTGCGCGGCGCGACGCTCGCCCAGATCGTGCGCCAGAGCCGCGCCGCGGCCGGCGCGATCCCGGTCGGCATCGTCGTCGAGCTGATGCTGCAGCTGTGCGACGCGCTCGACCACCTGCACACGTCGGAGCCCGCGATCGTTCACCGCGGCGTCGCGCCGGCGAACCTGATGGTCGGGCGCGACGGCCGCCTGAAGCTCATCGACTTCGGCATCGCGAGCACCGCCGCGCGCCGCCAGATCGGTCGCGGCGCGACGAAGGACGCGCTCGCGTACGTCGCGCCCGAGGCGGTGTTCGGCAAGGTCGACGCGCGAGGCGATCTGTTCGCCGCCGGCGTGATCGCGCACGAGCTGCTGTCCAGCCGGCCGCTGTTTCACGGCGCGAGCGAGGCGGCGACCGTCCACAACGTGTGCACGCGGATCGTGCCGCCGCCGTCGCGGTTCGCGCCGAGCGTATCGCGCGAGCTCGACGACATCGTGCTCACCGCGCTGCAGCGCGATCCCGGCGCGCGCTGGCAGAGCGCGGCCGCGATGCGGTTCGCGCTCGGCGAGATCGCGCGCGAGCTCGGTGGACGCACGCAGCTCGCCGCGCAGGTCGCGGAGTGGCTCGAGTGGGCGTTCGCGCGGCGCCCGCGTCGCGATCGCACGCGCATCGTGAAGATGATCGACGCGATCGAACAAGCCTACGACGACTAGCGCGCGATGCTTCCCGCGCCGCGATCGCGACGCCGCTGTCACGCTGGGAGCCGCGGCTCCGCGGGAAACAGCTGTCTCCACCGCCAACCATGCAGATCGTCTCGCGCGTGCCTCGGTCCGACCTTTGCTGTGGTCTCGCTGCATGCTTCGCCTCGCCTTCGCGTCCGTCGTCCTGCTCGCCGCCACCACCGCGCACGCCGAGCGCCCCGATGCCGAGGATCCGCCGCCTCCGCCGAGCCCGGCGAGCACCCTGGCGGACGGGCCCGCGTACTACGTCGGCGGTGGAGCCATGCTCGGCATCGGCAGCTGGATCGAGAGCGCGGTCGTCGTCGACGCCGGCGTGCGCATGCCCGGGCGCGCCGGATGGCTGCACGGCCAGTTCGCGTCCGGCGGCGGCGGCGACTTCGAGGGTACCGGCCCGCTGTATCGCGGGCTCGTCGGCGTCGAGAACCGCTGCACGGGCAGCGACACGTGCGCGATCGCCGGCGCCGACGTCGGCTACGAGCTGCTGACGTGGAACGGCGATCCCGGTGACATGGCGGAGCACCACCACGGGCTCGTCGTCGCGGGCCGCCTCGGCGTCGATGCCGGCGGCGACCACGTGCGGTTCCGCGCGGCGTTCGAGGTGTCGATGTTTCACGACCACTCCGAGATGACGAGCGCGAGCTGGGGCCCCGACGTCGCGGTGTCGATCGGGCTCGCCTACCGGCCGTGACTCAGCGCTTCTTCGCGGGGACGATCCTGAGATCGAACACGTACGCGCTCGCGTACGCGTCGGTGCCGACCCGGCACAGCGTGTGGCCGAGCTTGACGCCCCTGACGACCCACACGTTGTGGTCGCCCTTCGTCGTCATGTCGGCCTCGACCAGCGACGGGTCGTCGCACATCCACCCGCGCGCGTAGCCGACGTCGACCTGCACGGTCTTGCCGAGCTCGACCCTCAGCGGCCGCTCGCCCTCGGCGGCCGCCGCTGCGGCGAGCACGCAGAGGACCACGAATACGCGCATACAGAGATATTGCCGCCAAGACGCCATGCACGCCAAGACAGACGCCAAGACAGTGTTTTCGCGCGCGAAGCGCGCGCGAGGAAACTCTTGGCGTCTGTCTTGGCGTCTTGGCGTCTTGGCGGCTAATTTTTCCGGGCTGCCGTGACGGCGGCCATGGCGGCCAGGGCGGCCGGCGGCGCGCGCGACTCGTCGAGCGAGTCCGCCCAGCCCTCGACTCTCCGCTGCCAGTTCGGGCGCTCGCTGGTGGTGCCAGGGACGTTGTGGGGGACCGGATCGAGGACGAGATCGTCGAGCGCGACCAGCACGATCTCGGCGGGGCCGAGCGCGAGGTCGGCGGTCGCCGCGACCATCGCGCGCTCGACCTCGGTCAGCACGTCCTCGCCGGGGCGGGTGCCGCCGAACGCGATCAGCGCGTCCTTCATCGCCGCGCGCTCGACGCGCTCGGCGTGCTCCTGGTCGGCGTTGACGAGCCCGAGGTCGCGCTTGTCGTCGATGTCGGCGCCACGCCACCAGCCCGCGAACGTCGCGGTGTCGTGCGTGTTGAGGCTCGCGATCGACTCCGCCGGCGCGGTCTCGGGCCGCTCGCCGACGCGCGTCGGGAAGAACCACTGGCCGACGTGCAGCCGGAACAGCGCATGCCGCGCCATCGCCGGACGTACCTCGGGTGGCACCGTGCCGAGATCCTCGCCGGCAACGGCGCAGCGCGCGCGCTTCGACTCGAGCGCGAGGATCGCGAGCAGCTCGTCGGCGCGGTAGCGGATGTACACGCCGTCGGTCGCGGGGCGGCCGCCGGGCACGCAGTACAGCCGGAACAGTCCCATCACGTGATCGATCCGCAGCATGCCCGCAACCTGCATGTGGTGGCGCACGCAGCGAATGAAGTAGCGGTAGCGATCGCGGCGCAGCGCGATCGGCGACAGCGGCGGCAGCCCCCAGTCCTGCCCGCCGAGGAACAGCGCGTCGGGCGGTGCGCCGGCGGCGAGCTCGGTCAGGAACAGCTCGCGCCACCGCCACACCTCGTAGGCGTCGCAGTTCACGCCGACCGGCAGGTCGAGGTACAGGCTCGCCGAGCGCTGGCGCAGCGCCTCGAGCTGGCGCTGCATCGCCCACTGCGCGACGACGTGGCTGTCGACGCGCATACCGTCGGCGCCGAGCGCGAGCGCGTCGGCGCGGGTCGCGACGTGCGGCACGCCATCGCGGCGGTCGGCGGGCCACGCGCGCCAGCCGGCGTGCGCCTGCTCGCCGAGCGCGCGGAACGCCGCGTAGTCGTAGATGTCGCGCTGCCGCGCCCACCAGTCGATCTCGGCGCCGCGCTCGGCGAGCAGCTCCGGCACGAGCTTGTCGAGCACGCCCCGCTTCCACCGGTACTGCGCGCGGTAGTCGATCGGCGAGTCGGGCACGAGCCGCGGCGCCGGCGGCACGTCGCGCGCGCCGAGCGCGCCGAGATCGAGGTAGAGCTCGTTCCACATCAGCCGGCTCGCCGGCGAGTACGGCGAGAACGCGTACGGCTCGTCGAGGAAGGCGGCGAGCACGGGCAGCGTCGCGACGTAGCTGCCGCCGCGCCGCTCGACGAGCTCGAACAGCTTCGCGAGCTCGGCGAGATCGCCGGTGTGGCCGCTCGTCGCGGACGCGAGCCCGTAGACCGGCGCGAACACGCCCCACCGCCGCCGGCCGTGGCCGGGGCCGCCGAACGCCTGCATCGGCGCGGCGATCGCCATCGCCTCGCCCTGGGCGCCCGCGGTGCGCCACTTGACCGTGTGATAGCCGAGCTCGCCCTCGAGCCACACCCGCGCGCGGCGGATGCAGTGGACGGCGCCGCCGGGCCACGCGTGCGAGTCCGCGGGCAGGTCGAACAGCCGGCCGCGGCCGCGATGGACCCCGCCGCCCTCGGTCGTCACCTCGATCTCCCAGTCGTCGTCGAATTCGGCGGGCACCGCGAACGGCACCTCGAGCGCGCCGTCCCACGCGAGCACGACCGGCGGCACGAGCTCGCGCCACCGCCTGCGCTCGAGCTCGCGGATCGCGGCGGGCGCGTCGTCGGGGCCGCCGACCGCGATGCCGAGGTCGGGAGCGAGCGCGCGCAGCGTCAGCAGCAGCGACTCGTCACTCGACGCGGCTGGCTCGCCGCGCCAGCTCGTGTACTCCGGATCGAGACCCGCCGCGCGCGCGAGGTCGCGGAGCCTCTGATCGGCTGACGTCACCGCGAACGTATCTCACAACTTGCAGCGATTCGGTATCCTAGGCGGGCGTGGAGATGTTCCAGCAGTTGATCGAGCACGCGCCCGACGGCGTCGTGATCCTCGAGGCTGGTCGCATCGTCTTCATCAACGAGACCGCGGCGCGCCTGCTCGGCACCACCCGCGAGGCCGCGCTCGGGACGCCGATCAGCGGCTACCTGCCGCCGGCCGACGCGGAGGCGACCGCCGAGCGCATCGGCCGCATGCTCGCGACCGGCGAGCCGATGACGCCGAACGAGTACGGCACGCTCGCCGACCCGACGCGCACCGTCGAGATCAAGTCGATCCCGTGGCACTGGGAAGGCCGCCGCGCCGTGCTCGCGTTCGCGCGCGACGTCAGCGAGCGCAAGGTGCTGCAGCAGCAGCTGATCCACGCCGGCCGGCTCGCGGCGGTCGGCACGCTGGCCGCCGGCATCGCCCACGAGATCAACAACCCGCTGCAGTACATGCAGATGTCGCTGCACGTGCTCGCGAGCGAGCTCGCGAGCGAGCCCGAGGCGGCGATGCGCGTCGCCGAGGCGGTGCGCGACCTCGATCACGGCATCGAGCGGATCGCATCGATCACGCGCGGCCTGCGCGCGTTCGCGAGGCCGAAGCTGCACGCGGCGCCGTCGCCCGTCGATCCGGTCGCGGTCGTCGACCAGGCGCTCAAGATGGTCGACAACGATCTTCGCCACCGCGCGAAGCTCGTGCGCGAGGTCGCCGAGGTCTCGTGGGTGATCGCGAACGCGAGCGAGCTCGAGCAGGTGCTCGTCAACCTGCTGCTCAACGCGATCCAGGCACTGACCGGGCACGCCGAGGAGACGATCGCGGTGTCGGTCGAAGCTCGCGGCGACGATCACGTCGCGATCGTCGTGCGCGACACCGGCCGCGGGATGACCGCGGCCGTGTGCGAGCGCGTGTTCGACCCGTTCTTCACGACGAAGCCGGTCGGCACCGGCATGGGGCTCGGGCTCTCGATCAGCAAGGGCCTCGTCGACGCGTTCGGCGGCTCGCTCGAGCTCGCCAGCATGCCGGGCGCGGGCACCACCGCGACCGTCCTGCTGCGCGCGCATCACAGCAAGCGCTGGCCCGACGCGACGCCGCCGCGCGCGGTCGTCTATCCGCGAAGGCGCGTGCTCGTCGTCGACGACGAGCCGCGCGTGCGCGAGCTGCTCGCCGAGCTGCTCGCCGACGTCCACGAGGTCGACGTCGCGGCGGGCGGCGACCAGGCGATCGCGGCCGCGCGCGAACGCGAGTTCGACGCGATCGTGTGCGACATCATGATGGCCGGCACCAGCGGCGTCGACGTCTACCGCGCGATCCAGCGCGAGCTACCCGGGCTCGAGAAGCGCATCGTGTTCATCACCGGCGGCGCGTTCGTGCCCGAGCTCGCCGAGTTCGTCTCCGCCACCGGCAACCGCGTGCTCGAGAAGCCCGTCGACGCGGCGCGCGTGCTCGCCGCGATCGAGGCCGTGGCAGCCGCGCCGCGCGCCTAGCAGAAAGATTGGCCGCCAAGACGCCATGCACGCCAAGACAGACGCCAAGCGTCTTTCGCGCGCGCTGCGCGCGCGAAGAAATCACTCTTGGCGTCCGTCTTGGCGCACTCGGCGCCTTGGCGGCAATTCTTCGGGGCGCCTGGAGCGGCTAGCCGATCAGGCGCAGCCACCAGCCCGCCATGCGCGCGTGCCGCCGGCAATCGAAGCCGTCGCGACCGCTGGCAAGCAGAGATTGGCCGCCAAGACGCCATGCACGCCAAGACAGACGCCAAGCATTTCTCTTGCGGGCGCTGCGCGCGCGAAGAAGTCTCTCTTGGCGTCCGTCTTGGCGCCTCGGCGCCTTGGCGGCAACTCTTCGGGGCGCCTGGAGTGGCTAGCCGATCAGGCGCAGCCACCAGCCCGGCATGATGCCCATCTCGAGCACGACGAGCGGCATCAGGGCGATCACGAACGCGAGCCCGGGCGAGCGCAGCACCGAGGACGGCTGGCTCGGCTCGCGGAAGTACATCGCGGTGACGATCCGCAGGTAGTAGTAGATCGAGATCGCCGAGTTGATGACGCCGATGATGACGAGCCACAGCAGCTGGCCGTTGTAGACGTCCATCGCGCTCTTGAACACGTAGAACTTGCCGAAGAAGCCGCCGGTCGGCGGCACGCCGCCGAGCGACAGCAGGCAGATCGTCATCGCGAGCGCCGCGGCGGGATGCGAGGTCGCGAGCCCGGCCCAGTCGTCGACGAGCAGCCGCTCGCGGCCGCGCGAGCCGACGTACGCGACGACGGCGAACGCGCCCAGGTTCGTCGCGCTGTACGCGATCACGTAGTAGACGAGGCCGGCCTGCGCCGACCCCGAGCCGAGGCCGAGCGCCGCGAGCCCGACGAGCAGCACGCCGGCGTGCGAGATCGACGAGTACGCCAGCATGCGCTTGATGTTGTCCTGGCGCACCGCGGTGATGTTGCCGATCGTGATCGTCAGCGCGGCGATCACGACGATCGGGCTCGCCCAGCCGAGCGCACCGTACGGCAGCACGTCGCCGCCGAGCGCGACGCCGAACACGCGGATCATCGCGGCGATCGCCGCCGACTTGATCGCGGCAGCCATGAACGCGGTGACCGGCGTCGGCGCGCCCTCGTACGCGTCCGGTGCCCACATGTGGAACGGTACCGCCGCGACCTTGAAGCCGAACGCGACGACGAGCAGGAACGCGCCCGCGACCACGAGGCCGGGGTTCGCGCTGCCGACGAGCGCCGGCGCGAGCTTGTACAGGCTGAGCGTGCCGCTCGCGCCGTACAGCAGCGCCATGCCGTAGAGCAGAAAGCCGGTCGAGAACGCGCCGATGAGGAAGTACTTCATCGCCGCCTCGTTGCCGCGGCGCGAGTGGCGGCGCATCGCCGTCATCACGTAGACGCCGATCGACATCGTCTCGATGCCGAGGAACACGGTGACGAGGCTCGCCGCCTGCGCGAGCATCACCATGCCCGAGGCCGACAGCAGCAGCACGCCGTAGTACTCGCCCATCTGCCACTCGTGCTCGCGCTGGTGCGCGGGCGAGATCAGCGCGGTGAGCGCGGTGGTGACGGCGAACAGCGCGGACAGCACGTAGCCGGTGCGATCGGCGACGAGCATGTCGCCCATCAGCATGCGCGCCTCGCCCGGGGCGAGCTCGCGGTAGAGGATCACCGACGCGATGGCCGCGGCGAGCGAGCCCGCGACCGCGAGGCCGGCGAGCGCGCTGCGATCGCGGCCCTTGTAGAACGCCTCGGCGAGCACGAGCAGCATGCCCGCGACGCACAGGATCAGGTACGGGACCATCCAGCCGAGGTCGGACGGGTTGAAGCTCATCGCGCACCTCCGGCCGGCGCAGCCGGTGGCGGCGGGGCCTCGCAGCGCTCGCCGAACTTGTGGGCGCTCGGGCAGTCGGGCTCGCCGACGCGGCGATCGAAGTCCGCGATGAACTTGTCGACGCTCGGCTCCATCACGTTGAGCAGCGGGCGCGGGAACAGGCCGCCGAGCACGATCGCGATCGCGAGGATCACGAACGTCGCCATCTCGTGGCCGCGCAGGTCGGGCAGCTTGCCGTTGCGCGCCTTGTCGAGCTTGCCGAAGAACACCTTCTGGAACATGTACAGCAGGTAGATCGCGCCGAGGATGACGCCGGTGGTCGCGAGCGCGGCGAGCACGCGGACGACCGGCAGGAACTCGGGCGCCGCCTTCGGGAACGTGTCGTGCGCGTTGAACGTGCCGAACAGCGACAGGAACTCGCCGACGAAGCCGGACAGCGCCGGCAGGCCGGCCGAGCCCATGACGACGACCAGGTACAGGCCCGCGAACACCGGCATCTGCTTCCAGATGCCGCCGTACTCGGCGAGCCGCCGCGTGTGGCGGCGCTCGTAGAGCACGCCGATGCCGAGGAACAGGCCGCCCGTGGTGAGGCCGTGCGACAGCATCGCGTAGATCGAGCCGGTCACGCCCATCGGCGTCAGCGCGAGCACGCCGAGCATGCAGAAGCCGAGGTGGGAGACCGACGAGTACGCGACGAGCTTCTTGACGTCGTCCTGCGCGAACGCGACGAACGCGCCGTAGATGATGCCGATCACCGCGACGCTGGCGAGCGCGGGTGCCCAGTAGGCGGCGCCGTGCGGGAACATCGGCATCGCGAACCGCAGGAACCCGTAGATGCCGAACTTCAGCAGCACGCCGGCGAGGATCACCGAGCCGGCGGTCGGCGCCTCGACGTGCGCGTCGGGGAGCCACGTGTGCAGCGGGAACAGCGGCACCTTGATCGCGAACGCGAGCGCGAACGCCGCGAAGCACCAGATCTGCGCCTGGTACGGCAGCGCGACCGTCGTCAGCTTCTCGAGGTCGGTCGTGTACGTGCCGCCCGCAGCAGATAAAACGGCGCCGGCCTTGACGTACACGTAGAAGATCGCGACGAGCATCGCGAGCGAGCCGACCATCGTGTAGATGACGAACTTGATCGACGCGTAGAGCCGGCGCTGGCCGCCCCAGATGCCGATCAACAGGTACATCGGGATCAGCATCACCTCCCAGAACGTGTAGAAGGCGAACAGGTCGAGCGCGACGAACGCGCCGAGCATGCCGGTCTCGAGCACGAGCATCGCCGCGACGAACTCGCGCGCGTGGCGCTCGACCGCGGTGCGCGTGCCGAGCAGCGTCAGCGGCATCAGGAACGTCGTCAGGAGGACGAGGAACACGCTGATGCCGTCGACGCCGGTCTTGAAGTGCGCGCCGAGGCCGGGGATCCACTCCGCGTCGAACACGAGCTGGAAGCCGGCGTTCGTCTTGTCGAAGTAGCGCAGGATCGCGAGCGAGACGAGGAACGTGATCGTCGTGAACGTGAGCCCGAGGCCGCGGTGCAGCGACGTCTCGGTCTTCGGCGTGCACATCACGAAGATCGCGCCGAGCAGCGGCAGGCCCACGATCAGCGGCAGGACAAATGCGCCGGGCATCATGGTGCGGCCTCCTCGATAGGTCCGGCTCCGCCGGACCGCGCAGCGCCGCCGGATGGCGGCGCGGAGACCAGATCGATCGTGCGCGACACGGTCAGCATCTGGTGCGAGATGCCATCGTCGACGCACAGCACGACCTTCGCGCCGACGTCGCCGACGCGAACGGTGAGATCCGGTGGATCGGGCGGCCGGTCCTTGTCGGCGGCGCAGTCCGTGCTGCCGTCGAGGTGCCAGTGGAGCTTGCTCGCCGCACCGGCGACGCCGGCGCCGGGCTCGGCATGCAGCTTCAGCTGCTCGCCCTGGATCGTGTAGTCGAACGTCGGCTTGCGGTGCCAGCTCGTCACGAGGAACACGAGCGCGGCAC
>JBLMXA010000258.1:0-5166 GCA_050257515.1 Acidobacteriota bacterium
CCCTTCTGCTTCTTGCCGCCGAGCAGCTTGCGCAGCGCCTCGTAGCCGCGGTGCGCGCGCACCTTCATCGCGCCGGTGGTCGTGCCGGCGATCTGGGCGGCCTCGGCGACGCTCCGGCCCTCGAGCTTGGTCAGCACGACCGCCTCGCGCTGGCCGGTCGGCAGATCGGCCAGCGCGTCGAGCGCGGCCTTCGCGAGCTCGGGATCGACCCGCGGCTCGTCGCGGCGGTCGGCGGACTCGCCGGTGAGGCCGGCGGCGATCTCGGGGAGCTCCTCGCCCGCGGGCTTCACGATCGACCGCTGGTCGTGGCGGTGCGAGTCGAGGAACGTGCGGTGGGCGATCGCGTACATCCACGGCAGCGGATCGGCACCGCGCACGTACGCGGCGCGCGCGCGGTGCACCTTCATGAACGTCTGCTGGAGCAGATCGTCGGCGGTGGCCCGGCTGCGCGTCATCTTGACGAGATAGCCGAGCAGCCGCGGCGCGACGAGCGCATACAGCTCGCGAAACGCTTGCGCGTCGCCGTCCTGGTACCGCTGCATCAGTTCCCTGGGATCGGCCATCTCGACCGCACCGGGGTATACGACGGTCGAGGCCCCTGGTTACAGCCCCGCCGTGCGGTGTATAGACGCCGCCATGGCTCGCCGCACGAAGCGTTCCGTCAAGTCCCGCCCGAAGTTCAAGCAGAAGCGCCGCATGAAGGATCGTCGCCTGAAGGCGCGCAAGAAGGCCTGGCACAAGCGCGGCCTCGCGCGGAACAAGGCGCGCCGGCAGCGCCGCGGCAAGAAGTAGTCAGGTTAGCAGCGTCGACGCGATCAGCAGCTGGCCCGCGTAGTACGCGGGCAGGCCCCACGCCTTGTTGCGGAACGAGCTGGCGACGAACTTGTCGCGCGCGACCGCGACGTCCGACACGAAGAACAGCACCGCGCCGACCACGAGACGATCGCGGTTGTCGCGCGGCAGCTGGCCGAAGTCGGGGGCGTAGAGCCTCCACGGCTGGTCGAGCGCGTAACGCACCGCGAACGCGCCGATCACCATCGCGACGATCACGAGCACGTACGCGATCACCGGCACGCGCATCGAGCCCAGCCGCGGCCACAGCATCACGAGCGTCACGCTCGCGGCGGCGAGCGGCAGCAGCGACAGGAACCGCGCGTCGGCGAACCACTCCGCGGGCGGCTCGAGCTGCGCCATCGCGACGACGTACGCGAGGTGACCGAGCAGGAACGCGCCGAGGCCGACGAGGAACGCGCGCTTGCCCTCGCCGAGCAGCGCGACGTCGCCGATGACTCCGAGCGCGAGGCCCGCGACGATGCCGGCGCGATAGTCGTGCGCGACTCGCACGTTGTCGTCGAGGTAGCCGACGGCGCCGAGCGCGAGGAACGCGAGCGACGCGAGCACCTTGGCGATCGCGCGCAGCCGCGGGATCCGCCGGTGCTCGGCGATCACGAGCACCGCGCACGCGAGCGCGCAGGCGATCCACAGCGCGGTCGTCATCCGTGCACCGGCCTCCAGCCGCCGAGCGCGCGCATGACGAGCTCGAGCCGGTCCTGGCCCCACACGACCAGGCCGTCGACGATCCACGTCGGCACGCCGAACACGCCCGCGGCCTGGGCGGCGGCGGTCTCGCCGGCGAGCGCCGCCTTGACCGCGGGCTCGCGCGTGCGCTCGAGCCACTCGCGCGGCAGCCCGGCGTCGCCGAGCACGCCGGCGAGCGTCGCGTCGTCCTCGAGATCGCGGCGCTCGGCCCACATCGCGCGGCCGAGCGCGATCGCGAGCCGGCAGGCGTCGGCGAAGCCTCGCTCGTCGCGCGCGATCAGGCACAGCCGCTGCGCGGCGACCGTGCGCTGCGGGAACTTGCGCGGCATCTCGAACGGCACGCCCCACCAGCGCGCCCACCGCGTCATCTCGGCGAGCGTGTAGCGCTGCTTCGCCGGCGGCATCGCGTGCAGCGGCACGTCGACCTGACCGATCGCGCGAAACAGCGCGCCGAGCAAGATCGGCCTCAGCCGCGGGACGACGCCGCAGACCTCGGCGAGCCGCGGCAGCTGCGTGAGCCCGAGGTACGCGAACGGGCTCGCGACGTCGAAGTAGACATCGAGCGTCGCGGGCGACGTGAAGCCCTGGACGTCCGCGCCGAACGGGCGCGTGTCACCGGGCGGCGCGCCGGCGTCGGGATCCCAGCCCGCGAGCACCGCCTCGAGCCACGGCAGCCGATCCTGGCCCCACACGAGGATCGGCGCGCGCTCGCGGCGCACGATCCACGCCGGCGCGCCGAAGATGCCGAGGCCGATCGCCTCGTCGGTGCGCCGGCGCAGCTCGGCCTTGACGTCGTCGTCGTCGGCCCGCCGCAGCGCGGTCGCGATGTCGTCCTCGCTCGTACCCGCACCGCGCAGGGCACCGGCGATCACGTCGTCGCGCGTGATGTCCTCGGCGCGCTGCCAGTACGCGGCGTAGATCGCCTCGATCGCCGCCGGCCAGCGGGAGTGGGGCAGGGCGAGCAGCGTCCTCAGGGCGCGCACGGTGCGCATCGGATGTGCCGCGGGGAGCTGGAACGGCACTCCGAACATCTCCGCCCAGCGGTGCATGTCCCTCACGTTGTTTGCGGCCTTCGCCGGCCCGAGCGTCGCCATCGGCCCGTCACCGGCGCCGATCCCGCGGAACACGCCCCCGAGGAGCATCGGGCGCCACGCGAGTGTCACCCCGGCGCCACGCGCGAGCGCCGGCGCGCGGCGCGACGCGAGGTACGCATACGGGCACGAGAAGTCAAACCACAGCTCGAGCACCGAGACAGTCTGCCCCAGGTGTTCACGTGTGGGAGCGAATGGCGACGATCACGAGGGCGACTTGGGACTTTTCTGGGGTGCGTCGCGAAGCTAAACTGCAGCTGTCACACATGGCCAAGCTGGTCGACGGCTTCAAGGACGGCAAACCAGAGCTCGGACGTCGCACGTTCTTGGTGCCCGAGAACCACTCCGAGGTGTTGGCCCTCCTGTATCACGAGCAGACCGGTATCGTTGGTGGGCTGCCGGTCGGTCCGGTGACGACCGACCCGTTCGGCGCGCACGGCATCCGCATGTATCCCGATCAGGACCCCGTCGTGCTAGAAGAGACCCGGCGTTACTTCGAGAAGCTCGCGGAACGCTTCTCGAATGATCTTCCGAAAGCGTAGCCGAGCGGTACCGGTGGTGGTGGGGCTGGTGGCGTGCTCGGGCACGCAGGCGAAGCAGCAGAGCGGCTGTACGAAGGACACGGACTGCCGCGAGCCGCGGATCTGCGAGCGCGGTGCGTGCGTCGACCCTCGGCCGCTCCCGCCAGCGCCGCGCGAGCAGGGCAGCGCCGCCACCGCGAGCCATCGCGCGGTCAAGGGGGCACCTCCCGCGGCGATGTTCGGCGGCGACGCGCGCCACACCGGGCGGCGCGGCGGGCCGGCGCCCGCGAAGCAACCGAAGGAGCTGTGGAGCGTCGACGTCCACGGCGTGGTCGCGGGCTCGCCGACGGTCGGTCCGGACGGCACGATCTACGTCGCATCCCACGATGGCGCGCTGTACGCGATCGCGCCCGACGGCAAGCAGAAGTGGCGGTTCCCGACGCACGACCGGTCGTGGAGCACGCCGGCCGTCGCCGAGGACGGCACGATCTACATCGGCTCGGACGACGATCACCTCTACGCGGTGACCGCCGAAGGCAAGCAGAAGTGGGCGCTCCGGCTCGGCGACTGCGATCCGAAGGGCTTCGGCCCGGAGTCGAGCCGCTGCGACGTCGACGGCGGCCCGACGATAGGGCCGGATGGAACGATCTACGTCGGCGGCGACGGCATCCACGCGGTGTGGGCCGACGGCACGCTGCGCTGGAAGCTCGCGACCGCCGAGCACTGCGCGGCGACGCCCGCGCTCGCGTCCGACGGCACCGTCTACGAGGGCTGCGAGGACGACGCGCTCTACGCGATCAACCCCGACGGCACGCAGAGGTGGCAGGTCCGCACCGGCGGCGACGTCGACAGCTCGCCGGCGATCGGCGCCGACGGCACGATCTACGTCGGCAGCGACGACCACGGCCTCTACGCGATCACGCCCGCCGGCGTGATCGCCTGGCGCGTCGTCACCGGCGGCGACGTGCGCGGCGGTCCGGCGCTCGCGCCCGACGGCACGATCTACGCGGGCAGCTTCGATCGCGATCTCTACGCGATCGCGCCGACCGGCCAGGTCCACTGGAAGCTCGCCGCCGCCGACAAGATCGACTCGACGCCCGGCGTCGCGACCGACGGGACGATCCTGTTCGGCAGCGAGGACGAGCACGTCTACGCGGTTTCACCCGACGGCACGCTGCGCTGGCTCATCCAGTTCGGCGGCGACGTCGATTCCACGCCCGCCATCGGCCGCGACGGTACGCTGTACATCGCCGGCGACGACGGGCACCTCCATGCATTTCGTTAAGCACTCATAGAAAGCACTCACATGTCATCGTTCGATCGACAGGCGATTCTCGATTGCCTGTCCCGCCTGGTCACCCCGGGCATCAAGCTCACCGCGCTCGCCGACGAGGTCGGCGCGCGCAAGCAGGACTACTCCGAGCTGCGCTCCACGCTGCTCGAGCTCGTCGAGGAGGGCACGGTCGTCGTGCTCCCCGGCGGCGCGTTCGCGCTCGCGCCGCGCGGCCGGGCAGCCGATCCGGCGGCGAAGCCGGTCCCGCCCGCGCCGCCGCCCGAGCCGCGGCGTCCGGCGTCCGGCGTCCGGCGTCCGGACAAGAAGCAGCACGCGGCGAAGGAAGTCCGCGCGAAGAAGCCGGCCCCGCCGTGGGGCGCATCCCGCGGCGAGGAATACGACCCGGAGACCGGCGAGATGAAGCCGGTCAGGCTCGCGAAGCCGGACGCCGGACGCCGGACGCCGGACGCCGACGCGGTCGGCCGGATCACGGTCCACCCGGCCGGCTACGGCTTCGTGCAGACCGACAGCGGCGAGACCGTGTTCGTGCCCGCGAAGTATCGCGGCAACTCGCTCGACGGCGATCGCGTCGAGGTCGACACGTGGCCGGGCGTGCGCGGTACCGAGGGGCGCGTCACGCACGTGCTCGCGCGCGGGCGCGAGCGGCTCACCGGCGTGATCCGCCGCGTCGGCCGCGCGACGTACCTCGCGCCCGACGATCCGCGGATCGCGGCCGACTTCG
>JBLMXA010000259.1:0-7114 GCA_050257515.1 Acidobacteriota bacterium
GAGGCCTACAAGGCCGGGCTCGCGAAGACCCGCGGCGGGCTGATGGCCAAGCTCGGCAAGTTCCTCGGCAAGAAGAAGATCGATGCCGAGACGCTCGAGGGTCTCGAGGAGGCGCTGTTCACCGCCGACATCGGGCCGCGCGCCGCCGACCGCATCTTCCAGTCGGTGAAGACCGGGCTGTCGAAGACCGAGCTCGAGGATGCCGACAAGATCTGGGACAAGATCCGCGACACCTCGCGGCAGATCCTCGCGGTCGACGCCAAGCCGGTCGACCTCGCGGCGCACGGCCCGTTCGTGCTGCTCGTGCTCGGGGTCAACGGCGTTGGCAAGACGACCACGATCGGCAAGCTCGCCTCGCGCTGGAAGCAGGACGGCAAGAAGGTGCTGCTCGCCGCCGGCGACACGTTCCGCGCCGCGGCGACCGAGCAGCTCGAGGAGTGGGCGAAGCGCGCCGGCGTCGACATCGTGAAGGGCAAGCCGCAAGGCGATCCGTCGTCGGTGATCTTCGACGCCGTCAAGAAGGGCGTCGACGACAAGTACGACGTCGTGATCTGCGATACCGCCGGCCGCCTGCACTCGAACGCCGGCCTCATGGACGAGCTCAAGAAGGTTCGCCGCGTCGCCGACAAGGCGATGGCGGGTGCGCCGCACGAGACCTGGATGGTGCTCGACGCGACCACCGGTCAGAACGCGATCTCGCAGGCGAAGACGTTCAAGGCCGACATGGAGATCTCGGGCATCGTCATCACCAAGCTCGACGGCTCGTCCAAGGGCGGCGTCGTGCTCGGGATCTGCGACGAGCTCAAGGTGCCGGTGCGCTACGTCGGGCTCGGTGAGAAAATCGCTGATCTGAGGCCGTTCGATCCCGCTGAATTCGTCGAGCAGCTGTACTCGCGGACCGCAGCAGAAGAAGCTGCCTAGCGCAACACCCTGGGCGTGGGGGTGTCCTCCCAGGGCTAAACCTAGGTAGATAGCTTGAGATCCAAAAAAGTCACGTGTTATGAAGGCTCTACGAATGCGCACCTTCAGGCATCGATCTAGGTCCCTGGTGATCGCGGCGTTGGCGCTCGCAACCACGAGCGCTCTTGCAGGCCCCAAGGGCAAAGGCAAGGGCGCGGGCAAAGGCGCCGGAAGTGGGAGCGGTAGCGGAAGCGGCAGCGCGGACTCGGGCGAGATCGAGATGGACAACACGCCCGGCAGCGGAAGCGGCAGTGGCTCCGCGGCCGGCAGCGACGCCGGTCCCGACATCGAGATGGACCAGGACAACAAGACCAACGACCTGCAGGCCGATCTCGCGACCGAGCAGGCGACCACGGTCGTCAAGACCGGGCCGGTCAAGAAGACGCCGATCTCGTGGAAGGACATCCTCGTGGTCGTGCGCAAGCCGTTCCTCAAGGTCGGCCGCACCGAGCTCGATCCGTTCGTCGCGACGACGATGAACGACAACATGATCACGCACCGCTCGATCGGCGGCGAGCTCGCGTACTACCTGACCGACGTGCTCGCGGTCGGTGTCGAGGGCCAGTACTTCACGCACACGTTCAACGAGACCTACGACCTCGTCGCGCGCCAGGCGCGCCGCCTGCCGACGATCAACGCGTACAAGTGGAGCGCCGCGCTCGACTTCCACTACGTGCCGGTCTACGGCAAGTTCGCCGTCCTCGACCACCGGCTGGTCACGTGGGAGTCGTTCTTCACCGCCGGCATCGGCGCCGGTCAGAGCGAAGTGATCCCGCGCGACCCGAAGTACCCCGGGTTCACGAACCTGCTGATCCAGCCGAACATCGGCGTCAGCATGCGCTTCTTCCTGGCGAAGTGGCTGACGGTCAACATCGGCGTCCGCGACTACCTGTTCGTCGACAAGTTCGAGCCGCTCGATCGCACGATGTACCCGACCGCGTCGACCGCGGCGGATCACGCCGACAGCCAGTTCATCAACAACATCATGTTCCAGATCGGCGTGGGCTTCTGGGTACCGCCCTCGTTCGAGTACACGACCTTCCGCTGAGCGCGAACACCGGAGACTCCCATGACCAAGAAGCTCTTCATCTTCGGTAGCGCGCTGCTCGGGATCCTCGTCGCGACCAACGAGCAGGCTCGCGCCGAGCGCCGCCTCAACGATCTGCACAAGGACGTCGCGGTCCGTCACCGCCGGCTGCTCGTCAAGAACCGCTTCGAGTTCACGCCGCTGTTCGAGTCGAGCATCGACGCCGACTACAAGCACATCATCGGCGGCGGCGTGAAGCTCGAGTACCACCTCTCGGACATGTGGTCGATCGGCGCGATCGGCGTCGCCTCGACGGCGATCAACACGAGCCTCACGAACCGCATCATCAACTCCGGCCTGCCGATGTCGCCCGACGGCACGCGCACGCCGACGCAGGACCAGTTCCTCGACCACCTGAACTCGATGCCGTTCCACGGCGCGGCGTACCTGAGCCTCACGCCGTGGTACGGCAAGCTCGCCGCGTTCGCGTCGGCGTACGTCGCGTTCGACTTCTACTTCCAGGCCGGCCTGTCGTTCGCGTCGCTGACCTCGAACTGCCCGACGTCGAACGTGTGCACCGACACCCACCCGGGCGTGCCGGATCCGAACAATCCGAGCAACGGTCCCGACCTCAACCCGAACAACGACCCGCCGCTCAACGACGGCACGCGCCTGGGCCTCTACCTCGGCGGCGGCATCCACGTGTTCCTGAGCGACTTCCTCGCGCTCGACCTCACGGTCCGCGACTACGCGTTCTCGGACAACCCGTCGGGCGCCGACTACAACGCCGACCTCTACGTCGGCAACAACCCGATGCTCGGCGACGACAACCGGTTCCTGCACCACCTGTTCTTCGGCGCCGGCCTGTCGATCATGTTCCCGACGACGGTGAAGCGGACGCCGTAGGGACCGCGCCCCTCACGGCGTTGCCGGGCCTGCCAACCGAGTTGGCAGGCTTTTTTCATAAGTGCCCGAGATCCGGGTATCCTGGCCTGGACCGCGGCTTGCTCTTTCCCGCGGTCGGTTCCATGCGTCGTTGGCTCGCCATAGCGGTGGTCGCAGCGTTCGGGGGGTGCATCGACCCGTCGATCCCGATCCCGCCGCCGGACCCGACGGAGATGAACGCGACGCTCGCGGTCAACGGCAACCTGACGACGGTGTCGTTCACCTATCCGCCGACCACCGCGTACGTGGGCGGCGTGTGCGAGATCTTCAACCGCGCCACCGGCCACGGCGTCATCGACGCCGCGAACCCCGACGGCAGCTGCGGGCCGACCTCGCCGCTCGCCGCCACCCTCGGCGACAACGTCGTGTTCACGATCGTGAGCGGCAGCCAGACCGTGTCGACGTGCGTGGTCCTGCGCGACGGGGCGCAAGACCCGACCGCCTACTGCCAGTAGCCGCGGCCGGTAGTCGCAGTCGCCGGGTCAGTAGCTGATCGACGGGAACGACACGAGCGTCGGATGCAGCGTCTCGGTCGCGCCGTTGCGCTCGATCACGAGCGTCGGCTGCGCGCCCGGATGCGAGCCGTAGATGCGCTCCTGCAGATCGTTCGCGGAGCGGATCGGCATGCCATCGATCGACAGCACCTGATCGCCCGGGTGCAGATCGATGTCCTCCGCCGGCGTGCGCGGCAGGACCGAGTCGATCTCGGCCGCACCGTCGTGGAACACGTAGCGGATGCCGAGGAACGCGTGCTGCGGCTGCAGCTCGCCCGCCTGGACCTCGGGCACGTTCACGACGCGGTAGGGACACGTTCGCACCGACATCGAGTCGGCGACCTGCATCGCCATCAGCGTCGTGGCGAGCGCGAGCCCGGACGCGACGCCCGCCATCGTACATACGACGGCGACGGTGCCGAGCCCACGGCTGCGCTCGTTGGGAAGCAGCGCTTCCCTGCGTAGGACTGGAGTCTTTTCCGGCTCGGGCTGCGTATCGACAGACATCTCGATTCCCTCGCTTTCGGTCCTTACTCCCAGTATAGGCGCCGACCTTCCAATTGCTATCGAGAAGTGCGCAAACGTGATCCGAAACTCGCCGAGGGAAAACAGGCCGTGATCGACACACGTGATACGGTCCGGAGCCGTGGGCGAAGGCCCTAACCGTCGACGGCGGCGCCGGTGGTCTCTGGTCATCGGCGTGGCGGTGCTCCTGCTCGTGGGCGCCGGCTGGTTCGTCGTGCGCGTCGAGCTGGACGGTCCCAACCTCGCGGCCAAGGTCGCGTCGCTGCTCAACAAGCGGATGCGCGGCCGCATCGAGATCGGTTCGATCGAGTGGCCGGCCTCCGGCGCGAAAGCGGCCGTCAGCGGCGGCTGGATCCCCGTCGAAATTCGCGACGTGAAGGTGTGGGACGATTGCGCACTCGCCGACGCGGACACCGATCCCGAGAAGCTGCGGACCCGCAACCCCGACGAAGACTGTACGCCGGATGACAAGCCGGATCCGGATCCACACTCCGTGCGCAAGCCTCGCAAGCTGCTGCTGCGCACCGACCGGCTGACCGCCGAGCTCGACGCCCACGCGCTGATGTTCGGAAACCACGACTTCGTGCTGCGCCACGTCACGATGCACGGCGGCGAGGCGCTGATCGAGCAGGCGACCGAGCCCTACCCGCTCCACGCCTACAACCGCACGACCGTCAGCATCGTCTCGGCGTTCTTCCCGCGCATGAAGGCGGGCTTCCGCGCCGGCATCTACGCCGACAAGCCTCCGCCGATCTTCGATCTGCGCGACATCCACCTCGACGGCGTCAACCTGACGGTCCACATCGCACCGTCGTCGATCAAGGACGGCGTGCGGTTCGGGATGACCGCGCGCATCGAGGACGTCGACGTCGACGCCGACCCGCAGCCGAAGGACGACGCGTACCTCTACATGGACGGCCGCGATCCGCTGGTCCAGAAGTTCTACTTCCGGCTCAGCGTGCGCGGCAAGCACGGCCAGGTGCGCATCCTCGACGAGGGCCCGCGCGAGGCGTTCCGCATCCCCGGCTCGCACGGCGTGTTCGGCATCTCGAACAGGAACTGGGCGCGCGGCCGCACCGCCGAGTACCAGATCGATCTGTCCTCGGTCGAGCTCAAGCGGCTCGCGCAGCTGCCGGTCAACTGGGCGCACTACGATCCGAAGACCGGCTACGACCTGATCGCGAACTCGCTCGAGATCGACGCGACGATCCACACGCTGCCGTGCAAGACCGACACGGGCGGCGAGCCCGATCCGAAGAACGGCGCCGACCTCCACATCACCGGCGGCCTCGACGACTACTGGGACCGGCCGTACGACGGCAAGTGGGACTTCCACCTCGACGCGACGAACCTCGGGCCGACCGTGCGCACGTGCATCAAGTCGACGATCGGCGGCGACAAGATGGGCGGCAAGATCCTCGTATCGGGGCCGTTCATCGCGCTGCCGAAGATCACGCTCGATCTGCACGACGTCGACGTCGACATCCCGCTGTCGAAGAAGGAGGAGCCGATCGCGCTGTCGATCCCCGAGCTGCACGGCTCGATCGATCTCGTCAACGACGAGGGCTACATCGACAAGAGCAAGGCGCGCGAGCGCACCGGCAAGGACCCGGGCGAGGTCCTGCTGTCCGCGAAGTTCGGCCTGAAGCCCTACCACGCGACGGCGGACGTCGACATCCTGAAGCCGCTCGACGTCGGCCGGTTCCTGCCGCCGCGGGTCGTCGCCGGCGTCGGCCGCTACGCGACCGGCAAGCTCAGCGTCGACGGCGACATCGAGGAGGGCTTCTCGCTCTACGACTTCGACCTCGGGCTCGGCCGCAAGCCAGGCGAGCACGTCGTCCGCGTGTTCGTGAAGCCGAACGAGGGGCAGATCTTCGCGACCGACTACTTCGAGCACGTGAAGTTCGAGAAGATCCATTTCGAGGGCGGCCAGTCGCGCGCGATCATCAACGGCCGGCTCGACTACGACGAGAAGGAGGATCCGCCGTGGGCCCCCGACATCACGATCGAGGGCGTGTACCCCGACCTCGGCTACTGGCTGAAGGTGTTCGGGCTGCCGCAGTTCGTGCAGAGCGCCGGTGGCGGCGGCGCGGTGATCCACATCAAGAAGAACACCGTCACGGTCGCCGCGGCCCTCAAGGGCGTGCCGTGCCTCGGCGCGGTGCAGGCCAACACGTCGACGAACCTCGGCAGCAACATCACCGACCTCAGGATCTCGTCCGGCGGGCTCGGCGGCAAGCTCGAGGGCACCGGCGTCCTCGACACGTCGGGGAACCTCGCGGTGATCGAGAAGCTGCACCTCACCGGCACCAAGCTGGAGGCGGCGAAGATCTGCGGCCTGAGCGGCATCGCCTCGGGCACGCTCGACACCGCCGAGCTCGATCTCGCCGGCACGATCGATGCGAACCGCGCGGCGCTCGACTGGGCGCCGCTCGCGAAGCTCTACGCGACCGCCAAGCACCTCCGGATCAAGGGCGAGACGTACAGCGACGCGTCGGTGTGCCTCAACCGCGCCGACTCGATGGACCGGTGTCGCAGCACGCAGCTGGCGGTGTCGCCCGCGGCCCAGAGCGACTGCCTGACCGCGCGCAGCAAGGGCGGCTTCTGCGCGGTCGCCCGCGCGACCCGCGACCGCGGCGGCAAGCTCGACGCGACGATCGCGAGCGTGCCCGCGGTCAGGTCGGCGAGGAGCATCGTGCCGGCGCACCTCGGCGGCGACGTCGAGCTGTCCGACATCCCGATGGCGGTGCTCGAGCCGTTCGTCGGTCCGAGCACGATCGGCGGCATGTTCTCGACCTCGCTGCACCTGTCGGGTCAGCTCTCGGCGCAGAAGATCGCGCCACAGGCGACCGGCACGATCGACCTGTTGCGCGCGTGGGTCGGCAACGGCTTCATCGGCGACACCCAGCTGCAGGTCGCGCCTGCGAGCAGCGGCGGCGGCGCGCCGGCGCTGCAGATCACGGGCAGCCTGCTGTCGGGCGCGCTCGGCATCAACGCGATCGTCGGCACGTCGGCGCCCTACCCGGTCGACGTCGTCGTCAGCGGCCGCCGCATCGAGGTCGACCAGTTCATGGATCTCGGCAAGAAGCTCGGCGTCAGCGAGCCGGTCCAGGCGTGGGCGTCGGGGTCGCTGCGGCTGCACACCGAGCTCGCGCCGCTCAAC
>JBLMXA010000260.1:0-2735 GCA_050257515.1 Acidobacteriota bacterium
AGCACGAGCCGCCAGAACGCGGCGAGCACGGCGAGCGCGACCGTCGCGACGATGTAGATCACCACCTGCAGCTTCGGCTCGATCGTCGGATACGCCTCGTAGAGCAGCGCCATGAACGCGAGCAGCGCGAGGAACGCCCAGAACATCACCTTCGAGAACACGGCGAGCCGGCCCTGCAGGTAGGCGCGCGACTCCGCCTCGCTCGAGGTCGCCGCCCACGGCGTCCTCAAGAGCCGTTTCGACCGCCCAGGCTCCGCCACGTTGTCCACGATCTCGCGCATCTTGCCAGATCTGGTGATCGTTCACGCGCAGTTCACGCGGCCAGGTGCTCTGATGTACGCTGGGCGCCGGATGCACGGGGGCATCGAGTGGCTCGTCGACGCGCAGGGTTGCGCGGCCGAGCGCCTGCGCGACCGCGCCGCCGTCGTCGGCCTGCTCGACCGGATCGTCGCGGACATGCAGCTGCACGTCGTGGCGACCTCGGTCCACGCGTTCGGCGGGGCAGGGGGGATCACCGCGCTCTACCTGCTCGCCGAGTCGCACCTCGCGATCCACACGTTCCCCGAGACCGGCCTCGCGACGCTCAACGCCTACTGCTGCACGCCTCGGCGCGCCGCCGACTGGCGCGCGCTGCTCGGCGAGCTGCTCGGCGCGCGCGAGGTGTCGGTCCGCGAGCTCGCCCGGGGCGCGCCGTGAAGGCGAGCTGCCCGAACTGCGGCGCGCCGATCGAGTTCCGCTTCGACGACTCGTTCGTGCGCGTGTGCGATCACTGCCGCGCCGCGGTGCTGCGCACCGATCGCGAGCTGTCGTCGCTCGGCGAGGTCGCCGATCTGACGCCGATCGAGACGCCGCTGCGGCTGTTCAGCGAGGGCCACTACGGCCAGGGCACGTTCCTGCTCGTCGGCATGGCGCAGATCCGGCACGCCGCGGGCGGCATCTGGCAGGAGTGGTACGCCAAGCTCGGCGGCGGCACGTGGGGCTGGCTTGCCGAGGCGCAGGGCCGCTACTACCTGACGTTCGAGCACGCCGGCGACGTGCCGCTGCCCGCGTACGAGTCGCTGCAGCCCGGCGCGGTCGTCCCGCTGCCGGTGCCCGGCCGGGCGACGCCGACGCCGTTCACGGTCGCCGAGGTCACCGCCGCCAGCTACCTCGCCGCGCGCGGCGAGCTGCCGTTCCGGCTCGTCCCGCAGGGGCAGTTCCGCTACGTCGATCTGTCCGACGGCCACGGCCTGTTCGCGACGATCGACTACGGCGATGGGCGCGAAGCGCCAAGCGTGTACGTCGGCCAGCAGGTCACGCTCGATCAGCTGCGGCTGTCCGGCGGCGAGGTAGCGCCGGCGAGCGAGCCGCAGATCCGCGCGAAGCGGCTCGCGTGCCCGAGCTGCAACGCGCCGGTCGACGTCCGGCTGCCGGGCGAGTCGCTGCGCGTCGTGTGCGGCCACTGCAACACGATCCTCGGCGTCGAGACCGACGTCGCGCAGGTGATCGCGGCGCAGAAGTCGCGCGCGACGCCCGACCTCCCGCTCGGCAGCAAGGGCACGTTAGCCGAGGGCGAGCTGACCGTGATCGGCTTCGTCGTGCGCAGCGCGTTCGCCGACGGCGACTGGTGGCCGTTCCACGAGTACCTCCTGCACTCGGGCAAGCTCGGCTTTCGCTGGCTCGTCGAGTCCGACGGTAACTGGAGCTACGTGCAGCCGGTCGAGGCCGGCGCGGTGACGACCGACGCGTCGAGCGCGACGTACGACGGCGTCAAGTTCAAGTCGTTCCAGCGCACGCAGCTGCGCGTCGATCAGGTCGTCGGCGAGTTCTACTGGCGCGTCGCCGCCGGCGAGACCGTCGAGGGCGACGACTTCATCGCGCCGCCGGCGATGCTGTCGCGCGAGGCGACCGGCAGCGAGGAGAACTGGTCGCTCGGCACGTTCATGTCGCGCGGCGAGGTCCAGCACGCGTTCGGCAACGCCGATCTGCCGCTGCCGCAGCCGGCGACGGTCGCGCCGAACCAGGTCGACGCGAGCGCGGGCGCCGCGAACATGCTGACGCTCGCGTTCTTCGCGCTGCTCGTGATCGGCCTGTTCTTCGGCGCGCGCGCGAACGGCACGCTCGTGACGACGCAGCCGATCGTGATCCACCCCGGCGCGCCGCCGCCTCCGCCGCCCCCGGCCGCCGATCCCACGGTGCCGGCGCCCGCCGACGCCACGCCGACCCCCAACGTCGTGTTCAGCGAGCCGTTCCAGCTCGCGGGCGGCAAGAACATCGAGCTGACGTTCCACGCGAGCCTCACGAACAACTGGGCGTACATCGCGGCCGATCTCGTCAGCCTCGGCACCGGCGACGTCGTCAACACCGACGGCGAGCTCGAGTCGTACAGCGGCATCGAGGACGGCGAGCACTGGTCCGAGGGCTCCCAGACCTCGCAGACCGTCGTCGGGCCGGTTCCGGAGGGCAGCTACATGCTCCGGCTCGAGGGCCAGCAGGGCGACCCCAAGCACGACGTCAGCGCGACGGTGACGGTCAAGCAGGACGTGTTCCGCGGCAAGTACCTCGGGTGGGCGTGCGTGCTGCTCGGCATCCCGTGGTTCGGCTTCGCGCTGCACGCGTGGATGTTCGAGCGCAAGCGGTGGGATCAGAGCTCGTACGGCAAGGCCGGCATGCCGAAGAACGCGACGTGGTTCGCCGTGGCGATGATCGTCGCGCTCGGGCTCGTGGTCGTCGGCATCTTCAAGCTGCTCGGCAGG
>JBLMXA010000261.1:0-4527 GCA_050257515.1 Acidobacteriota bacterium
GCCACCGCGCGGATCTGCGTGCCGACGACCTGCGCCGCCTGGCCGCCGATGCCGGCGTCGACCTCGTCGAACACGTAGGTGGCGACCTCGTCGGCGCTGCGCAGCACGAGCTTCATCGCGAGCATGATGCGCGACAGCTCGCCGCCCGACGCGATCTTGACGAGCGGCTTCGGATCCTCGCCCTTGTTCGACGCGAGCATCAGCTCGACGCGATCGGCGCCGGTGGGCCCGAGCGGGCGCGGCTCGATCTGCACGCGTAGCCGGGCCGCCGCCATCCCGAGCTCGGCAAGCGCCGCGTGGACCTGCTTCTCGAGGGCACGTGCCGCCTTGCCGCGCGCCTCGGTCAGCCCCGCCGCCGCCGAGACCGCCGCCGCCTCGGCACGCGCGCGCACGCCCTGCAGCTCCGCGAGCCGGATGTCGCGCCCCTCGAGCATCGCGAGCTCGCCGCGCAGGCCGGCGACCTTCGCGAGCACCTCCTCGAGGCCGCCGCCGTGCTTGCGGGCGAGCCGGCGGATCAGCGCGAGCCGGTCGTCGACGGCGGACAGCCGTTCCGGATCGCACTCGAGCTTGTCGCCGTACGCGCGCAGCTCGCGCGCGACGTCATCGAGCAGCGCGTCGAGCTCGCGCACGCGCAGCGCGATCGACACCAGCGCGGGATCGACGCGCGCCGCACGATCGAGCTCGCGCGCCGCCGCCGCGACGCGATCGCGCGCGCTGTCGTCGCCGGTGTACAGCAGCTCCTCGGCGCCGCGCGCCGCGCTCTGCAGCTGATCGACCGCCGCGAGCCGCGTGCGCTCGACCTCGAGCTCGCGATCCTCGCCGGGCTGCAGCGCCGCGCCCTCGAGCTCCTCGAGCTGATAGCGCACGTAGTCGAGCCGCGCCGTGCGCTCGCGCTCGTCGCCGCCGAGCGCCGCCAGCTCGTCGTCGCAGCGCTTGAGCTCCGCCCACGCTGCCGCCATCGCCGCGACCTTGGCGTGCGCGCCGCCGAACGCATCGAGGATCTCGAGGTGGCGGCCCGGATCGACGAGCCCCTGGTGCGCGTGCTGGCCCGACAGATCGATCAGCAACGCGCCGAGCTCGGCGAGCCGCGCCGCGGTGGTCAGCGCGCCGTTGACGTAGCAGCGGCTGCGGCCGCCGCGCGAGATCACGCGCCGCACGAACACCTGCTCCTCGCTCTCGATCGGCGGCAGGCCCGCGCCCTCGAGCACGCCGGCGACCCGCGCACGCAGGTCATCGGGCACGTCGACGATCGCCTCGACGACCGCCTCGTCGGCGCCGGCGCGCGGGATGTCCGCCGACGCGCGCCCTCCTCGCAGCAGGTTCACCGCCTCGACGATCAGCGACTTGCCCGCGCCGGTCTCGCCGGTGAGCGCATTCATGCCGGGCCCCAGCTCGAGCTCGACGTCCGACAGGATCGCGAAGTTCGTCGCGCGCAGGTGCCGCAGCATCAGCGCACCCCCCAGTGCAGCTTGTCGCGCATGACATCGAAGAAGCTCTGCGTGCCCTCGAACATGACGAGCGGCTGGCTTGCCGCGGTCACCTCGACGACATCGCCCGGCAAGAACGAGTGCGCCCACTGGCCGTCGACCGTCAGGATCACGCCGCGCGCATCGCCGCCGAGCTCGAGCTTGACCGTCGCGCCCGCGCCGATCACGAGCGGGCGGTTGGTCAGCGCGTGCGCGCAGATCGGCGTCAGCGTCATCGCCGCCTGGCCGGGGACGACGATCGGCCCGCCGGCGGCCATGTTGTAGGCGGTCGATCCGGTCGGCGTGGCGACGATCAAGCCATCGGCGCGGTAGGCGGCGACGAACTGACCATCGCAGTACGCCTCGACGTCGATCAGCCGCGCCATCGCGCCCTGGTGGAGGACCGCATCGTTGAGCGCGCGCCGCACGACCGGCTCGGCGCCGGCGCGCTGGAACGTCACCGCGATCCGCATGCGCTCGGCGCGCGGCAGCTTGCCCGCGAGCGCGGCCGCGAGCGCGGACTTCGCCTCGGCCGGCGCGAACAACACCAGAAAACCCAGCAGGCCGAGGTTGATGCCGAGCACCGGCCGACCTTGATCGGCGACCAGCCGCGCGGCGCGCAGCATCGTGCCATCGCCGCCGAGCACGACCGCGAGGTCGACCTGCTCGCCGAGCTGATCCTCCGGCACGATCTCGCTGCCCGCGGGAACGATCTGATCTTCCGTAGGAACCACGGGCACGTGGCCCTGCTCGCGCAGCCACGGCACGAGCTCCTCGAGCAGCACCCCGGCCTCGGTCTTGTCCGGCTTCAGAATGAACCCTACGCGCACGCCTCGTGAGTACCACGAGCCCATGACACTGAACGAATCATCAGCGACCCGCCTGCCCTTGACAGCCGTTTCGGGGTCTTGTAGACAGTCCGCTCCTTTAGGGGACCTTTGTTCCGATGATGACGAGCACCCAGAAGACGAGCTGGCTGACCAAGGAAGCCGGTGAAGCGCAGCGCGAGTGGTACGTGATCGATGCAACCGGCCACACGCTGGGTCGGCTCGCATCGCGGATCGCGATGGTACTGCGCGGCAAGCACAAGGCAACCTACACGCCCAACGTCGACATGGGCGACTTCGTGATCGTGCTGAATGCCGGCGGCATCGTGCTGACCGGCAGCAAGCCCGACAAGAAGGTCTACCAGCACCACACGCTGTACCCGGGCGGCCTCAAGACGCGTCTCGCGAAGGACGTGCTGGCGACCGACCCCGAGCGCGCGATCCGCGAGGCCGTGTGGGGGATGCTGCCCAAGGGTCCGCTGGGCCGTCGCATCCTCAAGAAGCTCAAGATCTACCGTGGGGCCGAGCACGACCACACGGCACAGAAGCCGCGCACCCTGACGATCACGAACCCCTCGGCCCAGGCCTCGGGAGGCAAGAACTAAATGGCGACCGAGAAGACCTACGCCACGGGCCGCCGGAAGACGGCGGTCGCTCGCGTGTGGCTCACCGCGGGTGAAGGCAAGTTCATCATCAACGATCGCGGCGACGAGGAGTACTTCTCGCGTCCGACCGCCCGCATGGTCATCCGCCAGCCGCTCGAGGAAGTCGCGCTGCTCGCGAACTACGATGTCCATGCGACCGTGCACGGCGGCGGCATCGCCTCGCAGGCCGGCGCGATCCGCCACGGCATCACGCGCGCGCTCATGAAGATCGACGGCGAGCTGCGGCCCAAGCTCAAGGCGGCCGGCTACGTGACCCGAGATCCTCGCAAGAAGGAGCGCAAGAAATACGGCCAGAAGGCCGCGCGCGCTCGCTTCCAGTTCAGCAAGCGTTGATTCGAGCTCTCAGCTCTCGGCCGTCAGCTTTCAGCTGTTGATACTGAAAGCCACGAGCTGATCGCTCTCGCGAACTTGACGTGGCGTCGACGACAGTCGACGCTAGCTCCGTGGAAGGCTCGGCGACTCCGCCAGCCCAGCTCGGTCGTTACCAGATCCTCAAGAAGCTCACGAGCGGAGGGATGGCGGAGCTATTGCTCGCGCGCGCCACCGGCATGTCGAGCTTCGAGCGGCACGTCGTCATCAAGCGCATCCACGCCGCGCACGCGAACGACGACCGCCTGGTGCAGATGTTCCTCGACGAGGCGCGCCTCGCCGCATCGCTGCACCACCAGAACGTCGTCCAGGTCTACGACGTCGGCGAGCAGGACGGTCAGTACTTCTTCGCGATGGAGTACGTGCACGGCGAGGACCTGCGCAAGCTCCACGCGAAGATCAAAGGCCCCGAGAGCCAGATCCCGCTCGCGATCGTGGTGTCGATCGTCGCCGCCGCCGCGTCGGGCCTGCACCACGCGCACGAGCAGCGCGGGCCCGACCGCGAGCCGCTCGGGCTCGTCCACCGCGACGTGTCGCTCGGCAACATCCTCGTCGGCTACGACGGCAGCGTGAAGCTCGTCGACTTCGGGCTCGCGCGCGCCGCGATGCGCACGGTCAAGACACGGACCGGCACGCTCAAGGGCAAGAGCGCGTACATGTCGCCCGAGCAGTGCATGGGCAAGCAGCTCGATCGCCGCAGCGACGTGTTCGCGCTCGGCATCGTGCTCTACGAGCTCGCGACCGGGCGGCGGCTGTTCAAGGCGGCGAACGACTACCTGTCGATGACCGCGATCGTCGGCGGCGACATCCCGAAGCCGTCGACCCACCGCGCCGACATCCCGCTCGAGCTCGACGAGATCATCATGCGCGCGCTCGCGAAGGCGCCGGAGGCGCGCTATCCGAGCGCCGAGGCGATGCGCGAGGCGCTCGAGCAGTTCGCCGTGCAAGCGGGCCTGCGCACGTCGACCAAGGCGCTCGCCGACTACATGCACCAGACGTTCGGCGATCGTCCCGAGCCGTGGCGCAGCGACGTGCCGATGCCCGCCGCGATCGACGACACGAAGGCCGAGGACGGCATCGTCGAGCCGCCGGCGGCCCCCGAGGTGATCAGCCACCCGCTCGATCGCAGCTCGTCGCCGATCGCGCTCGCGCACGCGACCGTGCCGCAGCCACCGGACGACGACGAAGACGACGACGAGG
>JBLMXA010000262.1:0-5295 GCA_050257515.1 Acidobacteriota bacterium
CGAGCTGATCGCGCTGCTCCGCGACCACCACGGCAACCTCGCCGCGGTCGCACGCGCGCTCCACACGTCGCGCGCGCAGGTCCATCGGCTGCTGCGCCGGTTCGCGCTCGAGCCGACGGCGTACCGTGCTCGTCACGGATGAGGCGTCGACAGCTCGAGGTCCGCGCCGAGGCCGAGGAAGCCGGCGGTGACGGCCGAGCGCTGGCGCGCGTCGAGCACGAGCTGGGCGTTCGCGAGGTTCGGCGACAGCTGATCGAGGCCGAGCGACGCGAGATCGGGGATCGGCAGCGTGATCTTCAGCTTGTCGCCGAGCGCGCCGAACAGCTGCGGCCACACGACCTGCGCGACGACCTCGGAGATCGCGTCGGTCGACAGCCGGCCGGGTACCGCCGAGGTCTCCCACACGACGAGCGAGGGCGTCTGCTGGATCGCGAGCGACACGGTCGTGCCGGCGACGACGACGCGCGCGCCGGCGGTCGCGTGGATCGCGAAGCTCTGGTCGAAGTCGGGCAGGTCGAGGTCGACCTGCCCGAGCTCGACGATCAGATCGCAGCGCACGCCGTCGACGTCGCACGCGAGGCCGTCGGGCGTCGGCCGCACGAACGGCTGCAGCTTGACGCTGACCGTCGCGGTGATGCCGCCGAACGACGCCGTGCCCTCGAGCAGGCCGCTGTTCCACACCGCGTGCAGGATCGCGTTCAGGAAGTCCTGCGACAGCAACAGCTGCAGCGACGCGGTGTTCGTCGCCGGGATGACGGGCGGTGCGGCGACGCGCGCCGCGCCGTGCGAGTCGGGGTGGATCGGCGCGTTCGCGGTCGTGATCGCGACGTCCTGGTGGACCGTGACGTGGCCCGGCGACGTGCCGATCGCCGGACCGGCCGCGACGTCGAGCAGGCCGATCTTGCCGTCGAGCGTCGTCGTCACCGGCGTGCCGAGCGTCGCGTCGAGCGTGAAGCTGACGTGGTCGAGCAGCTTGTCGGTCGCGCCGAGCAGCGTCTCGAGCAGCGGCGGCAGCTTGTCCGTGAACGTCGGGATCAGCTGCTGCTGGATGATGCCCTCGACGAGCGTGCGGAAGTCGTTGTTGCCGACCGTGATGAAGCCGTCGAGCGTGTTGCCGTCGGGGCCGGTGAACGACGGCGCGAGCGGGCCGACGACCGCGGTGACGTCGCTGACGGTCACCGAGATCGTGCCGTCGGCGGCCACCGCCATCACCAGCCGCGCCGACGCGTGCATGTCGGCCGAGATCCCGCCGGCGACGACGAGGTCCTTGCCGCTGTAATGGAACGTGCCGGTGGTCTCGAGGAACACGCCGTCGAGATCGATGTCGAGATCGATCGCGGGCTGCGGCGTGTCCGCGACCTTCGCGTCGACGACGATCGTCGCCGGCGTCGCCGACGGGATCGAGATGTCGAGCGTCGAGCTGCCGCTCGCGACGTGGATCCCGCCGCCGAGCAGGCTCGCGAGATCGATGTTCCACAGGATCAGCTCGAGGGCGGCCGCGAGGTCGTGCGCGACGACCGGATCGGACGACATGTCGAGCGTCGTGCCGAGCTGGCGGCCGTCGAAGAACTGCTGGCCGAGGTAGAGCTCGAGCGCGTCGGTCAGCTGGAACCCGGTCGTGCCGGGGATCGGCGACACGTAATCGGGCGCCCACATCACGTCGAGCTCCTGGCTGACGACGGTGCCGGTGCCGTCGCCGCCCTCGACCTTGATGTGGTTGATGCCGGGCTCCGGCGTGATCGCGGCGGAGAACGCCCCCGACTCGTCGAGATCGACCGGCGCGCCGTCGACCCACGCGAGCAGCACGCCGTACGCGGGATCGGTCGTCGTCACCGTGCCGGTGACCGTGATCGCCGGCTGGTCGGCGCCGACGAGCTCGTCGCCTGGCGATGGCGACGTGATCGCGACCGTGATGTCGCCGGCCGCGGCTGGCGCGGGCGGCTTGGTGCAGGCGGCGAGGACCGCGACGGCGGCGACGGCGCGCATCAGCGGACCCCGAACTTGCCGTCCAGCACGCAGTGCGAGCCGGAGGTCGACAGGACCGGATTGACGATGCCGACCTCGGCGCCGGCGGGCAGGCCGTACGTCGCGACGCTCGCGGGCAGCGTGAACGACGGGATCGGGAACGCCGGCAGGCCGTTGTTGATCGCGTTCGCGAGCACGTCCTGCAGCGCCGACGCCAGGAAGCTCTCCATCGCGTCGCGCTGGCTCTGCGACAGCGTCACCTGGAACGACACGTACAGCTGGTCGAGCGCCAGGTTGCCGAACACGAGCGTGTTGCCGGTGAGGCTCACCGTCGCGTTCGCGTGGCCGCCGAACAGGATCTGGATCGGGCTGTCGATGATGCCGGGGATCGTCAGCGTCGCCGACACGCCGCCGAGCATCAGCTGCGCGGTGTTGTTCGCGCCGATCGCGGCGACCGGCGGCAACCGGCCGTCGATCACCGCGGTGCCGCCGCCGATGTTCAGCGTCGCCTGGAAGTAGCCGGCGCGCCACAGCCCGTGCAGCACCTCGTTGAGCAGGCCCTCGTAGGCCGAGATGCCGACCGGATCGGTGTTGCTGGTGCCCGGCGGATCGAGCAGCGGCGTCGGCGTGCGCCGCGCGATGCCGAGGCTCGGCCGGTTCTGCGCGACCGCGCCGGGCGTGAACTTCGTGCCGATGCCGAGCAGCGCGCGCGCCGTCGTGATGTCGAGCGACGACATCGCGAGCCCGAAGCCGAGCGTCACGTTGCCGGTGCCGTCGAGGCGCGGCACGTTGAACGACTGCGCGAGCGTGTTGACGTCGAGGCTCGACACCAGCTGGTCGAGCATCGGGCCGACCTTGTTGTTGATGAAGCTGGCGAGCGAGCTCTGCACCGCGTTCTTGACCGTGCCGGTGAAGAAGCTCTGCACGAGGTTGATGATGAAGCCGCAGAACCCCGAGCCGTTCAGCGTCACCGAGCCGACGGTGACCGTCGGCTGTCCGGCGACCGCGGCGCGCAGCACACCCGCCTGCAGCGACAGGCTGAAGTCGACGGTCGCGCTGATGTAGCTCGCCGTGACCTTGATCGTCGAGCCGCCGATGCAGCACGTCGTGCCGCACGCGCTGACCGTGAGCCGCACGTTCGGCAGGTACACCGTCGCGCGCAGGCCGCCCGAGATCAGGCTCAGCGACGTCGACGGCTGATCCCACGCGATCGAGCCGGAGTTGTAGTTGACGTTCGGGTTGCACGCGAAGAAGCCGCAGCCGCCGCTGTTGATCGGGTTCGCCGCGGTCAGCGCCTGGTCGACGAGCGTGCGCAGCGCCGGGCTGCTCAGCACGGTGTAGAAGATGTCGTTGAGGCTATCGAGGCCGCTCGGATCCGGATCGCCGATCGCGTACGGATCGAGCCGCAGCCCCAGCGTGCCGGGCATCGTTGCCGTCTCGGGCGTGTAGTACGCGGCGGCGAGCACGAAGCACGTCGTGCTGTTCTGCACGCCGTTCGTGTCGGTCGCGATCACGTCGACGAAGTTCATGCCGAAGCCGATCGGCACCGCGGCCTGGTAGTCGCCGGTCGCCGGGTCGAGCGTCGCCGCGCTACCGCCGATGCTCACCGACGCGACCGAAAACGCGGCGCTGATGTGCGCCGGAAACTGCACCGACGCCGGCGCCTGCTGCACCATGTACGCCTCCGACGCGACCGCCGGCGCGTCGATCCGCATGCAGTCGATCGCCGGGCCGTTCGAGTCGACGAGTGCCGGCAGCGTCACCGACAGCGGCACGCTGTCCTTCGTCGCCGAGGTGACCATCGCGGTCAGCTGGAACAGGCCGTCCTGCGAGAACTGGAACCGCGCCTCGGCGGGCGCGGGCACGACCGGCGACGACGAGTACGCGTACGTGACGTCGTCGACGCGGTTGCCGAACTGGTCGAACGCCGACGCGACGAGCGTGACCTGATCGAGGATCGCGTAGATCGTGCGCTCGGGCTCGAGCGCGCCGACGAGCGACGCGGGCAGCGCGGGCAGCACGACGAGATCCGCCGGCTGCACGTCCGCGGCCCCCGACACGACGCACGAGACCTCGTACTGGCCCGCGAGGTCCGCGGTCACGTCGTGCGTCGTGGCCGTGGTGCCGGCGCCCGACGGCGTCAGCGCGAGCGCCTGCACGAAGTCGGCGACCGGGTTGTCGTACGCGTCGTACGCGAGGCACGTCACGCCGTCGGGCTCGCCGGCGAACGTCGTCGGCTGATCGAGGCGCGTCAGCACGCGCACCGGCGGGCCGGCGACGATCGTCACCTGCTCCGGCGTGTCGTCGACGAGTGCGAGCGCCGGGGCGGCGCACCGCACGAGCGCGGTACCTGCCTTCGCGGCGACGACCTGGCCGTCGGACGTCGTCGCGAACGAGTCGGGAGCCTCGTAGCTGATCTCGAGATCGGTCGAGTCGGCGAGCGGGTTGCCCTTGCGATCGAGCGCGGGGTCGCCCTTGGCATCGAGGATCGAGCACTTGGCGCCGACCGGGTCGCCGGCCGCGAGCGTGTTGCTCGCGACCTTGGTCTCGACGAACAGGCTCGGATGGATGTTGTCGCCGCAGCCGAATGCCAGCGTGACGAGCGCGTAAACCATGCGGCGCATCTCGCCCCCCGTTGATTCGACGATACACCGATCCCGTGCCAGGACCGCGCAAAACGCCGCGCCCAGGCGCACGCGTGGCGCGGACGCGCTCGTCGCGCACGGCCAATCGCGAGGATAGAGCGCCCTCATGTTGGCGCCGTCCTCGCAAGGTCATCCAGCGTGCAAGACCTCGCCACCAACGACGACGCGCAGCTCCGCCGCGATTCCGGGGACATCGAGGAGTTTCTGGAGGAGGCGCGCGCGCTCAGCTCGCCGCAGGCCTGGGAGCGGGTCGAGGAGGCGGTGCGCCGGCTCGTCCGCCTCTACGGCGCCGGCCTCGCGCGCGTGATCGAGCACGCGCGCCCCGCGGGTGCGGTCGGCACGACGTTCGACCGCCTGCTCGGCGACGACGAGCTGCTGTCGAGCGTGCTCGTGCTGCACGGCCTCCACCCGCTCGGCACCGAGGAGCGGCTGCGCCGCGCGATCGCGATGCTGCACGGGCGGTTCGCGATCGAGCTCGAGCTCGTCGAGCTCGCCGACGGCATCGCGTACCTCGAGACGCCCGAGCTGCCCGATGACGAGGCGCTGACGATCATCCGTCGCGTGATCGACGCATCGGCGCCGGAGCTCGCGTCGGTCGAGATCGCCGCGGCCGCGGCCTAGGGACAGGTCCGCATCTGCAGCGGCAGCGGCGCGAGCGGCGCCTGCGTGAAGTCGAACGCGCCGA
>JBLMXA010000263.1:0-16778 GCA_050257515.1 Acidobacteriota bacterium
CTGTCGGTGTTCCCGGCGACGACGATCATCGAGCATCCCGACTTCGTGTCGATCGTGATCGCGCATCCGGTCGCGCCCGACGCGACCGAGCTCGAGCACCAGATGCTCGTGCCGGCGTCACGCCGCGGCGAGACCGAGCACTGGGACAAGAGCTGGGCGCTGATCGACGGCCGCGTGTTCCAGGGCGAGGACCTGTGGGTGTGCGAGCAGGTGCAGCGCGGCCTGCAGACCGGCGCGCTCGACGACGTGCTGTTCGGCGCGCTCGAGCACGCGGTGCGCTGGTTCCACGAGGCGATCGCGCGTCAGGGCGTCGCGAGCTGAGCGATCTCGGGGGACGACAGCGCGCGCGTGTAGTAGAGCGCGTCGTCGAGCTCGCCGTCGAGGTAGTAGCCGCCGCGCGAGCCGCCGAGCGCGACCGGATCGGTGCCGCCCGTGCCGATCTGCAGCGGCACCGCGACCTGCTCGATCCCATCGACGAAGCCGCGCTTGGTCGTGCCGTCCCAGGTGAACGCGAGGTGGTGCCACTGGCCGAGCGACAGCGGCACCGGCACGGTCTCGGAGTCGGCGGCGCCGGCCGGCGTCTCGCAGTCGAAGACCGGCTGCGCCGAGGTATCGACGCACAGCGTGAACGTGTCGTAGCCGTTGGCACCATCGAACGACTTCGTCCACACGCACGCGGTGCTCGCCGGGACGCCCGCGAGCTCGATCCAGATCGCGCCGGTGAAGCCACTGCTCGCGTCGAGATCGCCAGCGTTCGCGACGTCGATCTCCTGCGTCGAGAACGAGTAGCCGGTGCCGTGCACCGCGGCGGCGCGCATCGGGCAGATGCCGAGGACGCAGTTCGCCGCGTGACCGCCGGCGCTGTCGACGATCGACATCGTCGGATCGGTCTCCATCTTCAGCCAGATCTTCGCGCCCGGCGGCGGGACCTGGCCGGCATCGAGGCCGGCGTCGCCCGGCGCGCCACCATCCCCCGTGGCGTCGCCGGGCGCGCCGAGTGAATCGAACGCGACGCGCCCGCAGCCGGCCACCACGATCAGCGCGGCGAGACGTGGTCCCACCTCGCCATCGTAGCGCGGCGGTCAGATCGGCACGAGATCGAACACGAGGCGCACCTGCGCGCCCGAGCCGGTGAGCGTGACGGTCGCGGTCTTGCGCCAGCCGGTCTCGAACGGCTCCGAGACGGTCTCGTCGCCGAGATCGTGGTCGGAGAAGAACCCGGTGCCCTTGAGGTGGGCGTGCAGCTGGATCGCCTGGCCGGGCTGAGGCACGACCTCGATCACGCCCTCGCCGACCGGCGTGTTCGTCGAGCCGAACGCCGAGCCCTGCGTGATCTTGACCGCGTTGCTGCCGTCCTTCGAGAACAAGCTCGTGCTCGTCGTGCCCGAAGCGTCGACGGTGCCGTACGTGTTCTGGTCGCCGCCGCTGTCGACCGCGATCTGGCGCAGCGTGACCTTCACCTTCTGCGCGACGCGCACGCAGTCGTGCTGTTCGTACTGCGTCGTGAACGACATGCGCGCTGGCGAGTTGTCCTTCAGGTAGGCGAGCTTGTAGGCGATCGGCGCGCCGGGCGAATCCTTCGAGTAGTTGCCGCCCTGCTTGATGAACGCGATCAGGTTGTCGTAGCTGTCGATCGTCTGGACCGCACTGCCGGCGTCACCGCCGAGGATGAACGCGGTGATCTTGCTCTGCGACAGGATCTCCTTGTACGTGACCGATACGTCGCCGGAGACATCCGCGCCGCCGGCGTACGCGAACTGCAGCGCGGCGCCGAGCTCCTCGTCGGAGTACTGCGACTCGAACGTGAACAGCACCATCCGGCCGTAGGTCACCGACGACACGTAGACCGGCGGGCGCGTCTCGTCCATCTTGCCCTTGACGTCACCGAGCGTCACGCTCGGCGCGAACAGCTGGCCCGGCGTGCTCGGAGCGTCGAGATCGACCGTGTAGTAGGTCTGCATGTAGCGCACGATGTAGCGCGAGCGGATCTGCGTGTTCGAGAAGTCGAAGCTCGACTTCAGGCTCGCGATGCCGAGGCCCCAGCTCGCGTTGACGCCGAGCGCGAGGTTGAGCTGGTCCTGCGAGTGGACCTGCTCGATCTCGGAGTACAGGTTCGCGGCCGTCGCGCCGGTGATCTGGCTGTCGAGGATGCCGGCCAGCGCGTCGCGATACGAGGCGAGCGTCGGCGACGGGATCGCCGCCTGCTTGCTGCCGTCGAGGTTCTCGAGGCTCACCGAGATCGTCTGCGGCGCGCGCGGCAGCACGATCTGGGTGAACAGGCCCGACACGACGGAGTCCGCGCTGACCACCGCGCCCGGCCACAGCGAGTCGGAGTTCGCCGCGTACGCGATGATGCGATCGAACTGCCGCGTCTCCTGCAGGTTCTCCGTCGTGCACGAGTAGTCGCCGTCGCGCTGCGGCTGCGACGCCGAGCCCTGGACCACCTGCGCGGGATCGACGGGCAGGTACGGCAGCGACTCGATGTACTGATCGATCGCCGCGGTCGGCGACTCGCTCGCACACGCGGCGAGCAGGATCGTGAACGACATCCAGGTGCGCGTGACGGACATGGCCCGACCACTAGCAAGCACGTGGCCACACGCGACGTGCATGAACCTGCGCAGTTAAGGTTGGTGTGCAAACGACCGTCCGCGGGATGACAGACCCCACGGGGCCTGTGAGCCCAGGTCGAGGAGCGCTCACTAAGCACTGGCCGCCAGCTCGGGGTGGCCAGCGTAGTAGCCACCGCACTCGTGCTCGCGCCCTCGCACGACGCGCTCGCCGCGCAGCGAGCCGCGGTACTCGGTGACGATCGTCGCCTGACCTTCGGGCTCGTCGTGCCGGTGGTAGTAGACGATCACCCAGTCGCCGGTGCGGCCGAGCTCGTGCGCGCGCGCCGTGTTCGAGTACAGCGCGGTGACCGCCCAGCCATCGCGCTCGGCGTGCATCACCGGCAGCCACGCCTCGTGCTCGGGGTTGAACCGGTGCGGCGCGATCGTCCGCAGCTCGCCGGCCTCCGCCTTCGCGCGGTACTCGCGATCGATCGCGAGCAACAGCTCGACCGGCGGCCTGGTGCGCGCGGGTGCGAGTGGCCGCGAGCGCGCGAGCCGCGTCGCGAGCACGTCGCGCACGCCGGCGATGCGGCGCGGGCCGAACCCGGGCACGCGCGCGAGCCGGCCGTCGTGGGCCGCGGCCTCCAGCTCCTCGAGCGTCTCGATCCCGAGCGCGTCGTGGATGCGCGCGGCGAGCTCGGGACCGATCCCGGGCACGCGCTCGATCGCCTTGCCGCCATCGCCGCGCAGCCGGTCGAGCGCGGTGCAGTGGCCGGTGCGCACGAGCTCGATGATCACGTTCGCGAGCCGCGCGCCGATCCGCGGGATCGCCTCGAGGCCGACGCGCCCGTGATCTCGGAACACGTCGGCCAGCTCGCGCGGGTGCTCGCGAACCGCGTGCGCACCATCCCTCCACGCACGCACCCGGTGCGCGGAGGCGCCCTGCTGCTCGAGCTGGCCGGCCACCTCGTCGAAGATCGCGGCGATCCTGGTGTTGGTCACGCCGCGATGTGGTGCAGGCAACGTTCCACGCGCTGGCCCGAGTCGTGCTCGATCGGGATCTGCATGTATCGCGACGAGCGTCGTGAGCTCGCCCGTGTCGGCTGTCTTTCCGCAGCCGCGTACCTCACTCACCACCGCCATACGAGGTCGACGCTCGTCGCCGACCTCTCGGGAAACGGCGTACAGCTGCGCGGCGACGACCTGCCGGCGCCCGGTGCGTGGATCTCGCTGACGATCTCGCTGCCGCCGCACGAGCTCGACGCGACCGGCCATGTCGCATGGCACGATCGGCGCCGTCGCGCCATCGGCGTGCAGCTCGAGCGCGGATCGCCGCACCACCGCCACGCGCTCGACGCCGCGCTCGCCGTGCTCGCGAGCGAGCGGCTGGAGCGCCGCCGCGAGGCCGTGCTGCTGGTCGGCGATCCGTCACTCGCCGCGCGCCTGTGCGAGCCGCTGCGCCGGCATGGCTTCCTGCCGGCGGCCGCGACGACGCCGCTCGACGCGATCGCGCGGCTCGCTCGGGACGGCGCGGCGATCGAGCTCGCGATCGTCGCTCGCGACGCCTTCGGAGTGCCGTCGGCACAGCTCGCCGAGCTGCTCGGCTCGGAGTTTCCCGACGTCACGCAGCTCGAGCTTCCCGACGGCGACGGCGCAGACGATGCACTCGACGCGCTGCTCTCGCACCTGCCGTGATGGAACACGCGATGCAGCGCTCCCCGTCATGCGCATCCCGCTGATCCTGGCCGCGCTCGCGGCCTGCAGTACCGCCAGCGGCGACGCCCAGCCGCCACCACCGGTGCGCCTCGCCAAGCCCGCGAGCGTGCGGTTCCACATGCGCCGGCACTTCGACGACCTGCGCACGATCGAGCAGATGCTCGTGCACGGTCAGCTCGACGACGCGAAGGCCCGCGCGTTCTTGCTGACGAGGCCCGTGAGCGATCCGGGCGTCGCGCCGTGGTCGGCCGACATCGATCGCGTCACCAGTGCCGCGCGCTCGCTCGTCGCGGCTCCCAGCATCGACGAGGCGCTGCGCCGCGAGGCGCGGCGCGCGAGTGCCTGCGCGAGCTGTCACGCGCGCACCCGCGAGCAGCCGCTGTTCGCGGCGCCGGCCGCCACGCCGAGCGACCAGGCCAACGCCGCGTCGGCGATGGCGCGCCACCAGTGGGCCGTCGACCGGCTGTGGGAAGGCATGGTCGCCGGCTCGTACAAGCCGTGGCGCGACGGCCTCGACGTGATCGCCGCGACGCCGCTGCCGTTCTCGCCCGCGAGCAATGCACCGGCGCTCGGCGAGCGGCTCCACGAGCTCGCGCGGCGCGCGCTCGTGCTCCAGCGCAACGGCACCGAGACTCTCGACGAGCGCGCTCGCCTCTACGGCGAGATGCTCGTCACCTGCGCCGCCTGCCACGCCAGGACCACCGCGAGGAGACCATGAAGATCCGCGAGATCATGCGCCCCGGTCCGTACACGATCGATCACAACGAGACGCTCGGCGCGGCGCAGCGGCTGATGACGCGCAGCCGCGTGCGCCACCTGCCCGTGCTCGGCGACGGCCGGCTGGTCGGCATCCTGTCCGAGCGCGACGTGCTCGCCGCGCGCGCCGCCGCGGGCGCCGACGACGACTGGTGGGCGCTGCGCGTGAGAGCGGCGATGCGCATGCCGGTGCAGACCGCCGGCCCCGACGAGCCGCTCACCGAGATCGCCGGCCGGATGGCCGATGCCAAGCTCGGCGCGATGCCGGTCGTCGAGCGCGGCAAGCTGCTCGGGCTCGTCACGATCTCGGACGTCCTCGATGCCGAGGTCCGCGAGGCGATGCGGCCGGCGCCGGCGAGCGAGGCGACCGCCGCCGACGCGATGACGCCGTGGCCGCTGATCGTGCGCCCCGACGCGCCGCTCGCGGACGCGGTGAAGATCATGACCGATCATCACGTCCGCCACGTGCCCGTCGTCGACGCGACGAGCACCATCGTCGGCATGGTCTCGGAGCGCGACCTGCGCACCGCGATCGGCGATCTCGTCGACTACCTCGAGACGCGCAGCCGCTCGCAGGCGCAGTACCGCGTGCAGGACGTGATGACGCGGCCGGCGACGTCGGTGCAGTTCGATCGCCCGCTCGTCGAGCTCGCGCGGATGTTCGCGGACGGCACGCTCGGCGCGCTGCCGGTGACCGACAAGTTCGGCGCGCTGATCGGGATCGTGTCCTACGTCGACGTGCTGCGCGTGCTCGCGGGCTGAGCGAGCACGAGCAAGCCGCTGGGCGCGAGGCTCGCCGCGAGCGTGACGTCGTCGATGTCCTCGTGCTCGCGGTAGGCGCGCGTGTGGCGGTGCGCATCGACCAGCCAGAACTCCTCGATGCGGTCGCGAAGCGCCGCGTAGCGGGCGAGGTCGAGCATCGGCGCCGCGGCGAGCCCGAGCGACAGTCCGAGCTCGCGGAACGCGAGCCGGTGCTCGGCGGGCCGGCGCAGCTCGCCGTGCGTCGCGAGGTGCGCGAGCCCGACCCGCGCGGCCTCGACGAGCGCCTCGCGCAGCGCGTGATCGCGGTCGAGCTGGGCGAGCCGGTACGCGTCGAACAGCAGGCCACCGATGCCGAGCGCGTCGCCGGTCGCGAGCGTGTGCGGGTCGATCATCGCGCGGTAGTCGGCGGCGATCACGGGCAGCCCCAGCTCGAGCGCGGTGACGTAGCCGTCGAGCGGATCGTGGTGGCCCATCGACGGCACCTGCGCGCGCGACAGATCGATGCTGCGCTTCCAGCTCATCCGGCCGCCGGCGACGAACGCGCGATGCGCGGTGGCGGCGAGCTCGCGCGCCCACAGCGCGTAGCGCGGCTCGCCGGTCGCACGCGCCAGCTGCGCGAGCGCGTGCAGCCATTTCGTCAGGTAGTGGAAGTACTGGCCGTCGCGCTCCCACTCGAGCTGATCGTCCAGCGGCTCGCCGGCGGGCCGCTCGGGCAGCGGCTTGCCGATGCGAAGTCCTCCGACGGTCGGGTGTGCCTCGCCGTCGGCCTCGGCAAGCCCGCTGATCCAGCCCGCGCGTGCGTCGTCGTCGCGATGACGGCCGAGCACGTGGTGCACGCGGTCGACCAGGCGGCGCGCCATCGCGACGTCGCCGAGGCCCAGGTACGTGCACACCGCGAACGCGTCCGTCCACAGGTAGCGCTTCTGCGGCCGCTCGCCGACGAGCCCGGTGCGCGCGGCAAAGCCGGCGAGCAGCTCCCTCGCGCGCTGGGGATCGCGGTCCATGCTGGCAATGTGAGGCCGTACGCGGCCGGCGCAAGCGCGCACGCGCTGCGCGCGCCGTGCGGCACGCCCGATGCTGCACCTCGGTGCATGAAGCGCACGCTCCTCGTCCTTGCCCTCGCGGCCTGCGGCGCGTCGCCGCCGCCCGCGCGCCCGGCCGGTCCGCGCGGCCTGCGCGCGACCGAGCACCTCGAGCTCGCGCGCCAGCACGACCAGCTTGCACGCATCCACCCGCTCGCGCCCGACACCAGCCCCGCGCCCGACTCCGCGGGCACGCCGTGGCTGCGCCGCTGGGACTCGGCGTCGGAGCACGAGCAGGTCGCGGCGAGCCACCGCGCGCGCGCCGCCGAGCTGCAGGCCGAGTACGAGCAGGCGTGTGGCTCGCGCTCGCTCGCCGAGGTGTCGACGTCGCCGCTCCACCACGCGATCGGCGGCTGGCCGACCGCGACCGGCGCGATCTTCTACCTGAAGGCGAGCTACGGGCCGCCCGACCAGCTGGTGGCCGACATCCGCTGCCACCGGGCGTGGATGATGCTCGCGCCGGCCGGCATGGACGACTGCCCGCTCGATCTGCCCGGCATCGTGCTCGACGCACGCGGCGATCTCGACGGCATCACGGTGTCGCTCGTCGAGCGCGATCCCGCGCTCGTCGACGAGCTCCACCGGCGGGCCGCGCGCGAGCTCGAGACGAGCGTGCCGCGCGGCCCGGTCCGCTAGGGCCTACTTCTTTTCGTGCTTCTTGCCGCCCATGTCGAGCTCCTTGATCGACGCCATGAACTCGGCGTCCTTGGAGCACTTCTGGGCGAGCGTCATCATCGGCGCGGCGACGGCCATCATCCGCTTGCCGTAGTTGTTCATGAACCAGTCCTTGGCCGCCGGATCCTTGTCCGTCTTCTCCTTCATCTTGTCGGCCTCCTCCTTGATCGGCTTCAGATCGGCTGCCGCCGTCTTGATCGCCGCCGAGGCCTTCTTGCAGTCCGTCCCGGCCGCCGTCAGATCGCTCGCGAGCTTCTCCATGATGCCGACCGCCTTGTCGGCGAGCGCCACCTCGGCGTCCGTGATCGACGCCGGGCGCGGGCCCGCCGCGCCGGTCGGCGGCGCCGCCGCGGAGCCCGAGCCCTCCGCGCTGCCGGCCATCGCCGCGCTGCCGCTCCCGGCCATCGCCGCGCTGCCGCTCCCGGCCATCGCTGCGCTTCCGGCGCTGCCCGATCCCGCCGGCGCCGTCATGCTCCCGGAGCCGGCCGCCGGAGCCGTCCCTTCCTTCTTCTTGCACGCCGCCAGCGCGGCACAGATGGCAAAGCTCGCGATCAAAAGACGCATTTGGAAACCTCCGGCGCGCACATTAACGCGTCGCGCGGCGGGATGCGAACTCATCGCCCAGGATCAGGCTCAGCTTGGCCAGGGTGGGCGGTTTGACCAGGTGGGCGTCGATCCCGGCTGCCTCGGAGCGGGCGCGATCGGCGGGGGTCCCCCAGCCGGTCATCGCGCCGATCCGCACCGGCTTGGGCGCGAGCACGGCGCGCAGCATCGGCGCGAGGTCCCAGCCGCTGATATCGGGCAGCCCGATGTCGAGGATGATCACGTCGGGCTGGTGATCGGCCGCGGTCTCGAGTGCGGCACGCCCGGTCGTCGCCGGCCGGCACGCGTGACCGAGCCAGCCGAGCAGGTCGCAGACGAGCCGCGCGGCATCCGGATAATCGTCGACGACAAGCACGCGCTTCACGACGCGCGTGAATGGACCACGAGTCGCGCGCGCCGCGCAATCCGGGAGTCTCCTTACAGACCGAACGCGCTGCGCATCCGGATCGCGATCGTCACGAGCACGATCAGGACGAAGATCAGGACGAGCGTCTTGGGCCGCATGCTCGAGTGCGCTGCAAGAGCGCGGCCGATCGGTGCGCACGCAACGCGTTCGCGCGCGGCGACGCGGACAACGGAGTTTCGCTGGCGTGTTGCATGCAACCGCCGATGGCGCAACTCGAACAGGAGAGTGTCATGGCCGAGATCGTCAAGAAAAACGGAGGTACGCAGCAGGTAGCCGAGTTCGATCCGTTCCGCGCGATGCGCGAATTCTTGCGCTGGGACCCGTTCCGCGAGCTGGCGCCGATCATGCCGGCGTTCGACCGCCTCGGGTTCTCGCCGACGTTCGACATCACCGAGAACAAGGACTCGTACGTGTTCAAGGCCGACGTCCCCGGCGTGAAGAAGGAGGACCTCGAGATCGCGATCACGGGCAACCGGATCGTCGTGTCGGGCAAGCGCGACGTCGAGCACGAGCAGAAGGACGAGACGATGTACGCGTACGAGCGGCAGTACGGCAGCTTCTCGCGGACGTTCACGCTGCCCGAGGGTGCCGACTACGAGCACGCGAAGTCGTCGCTCGACGACGGCGTGCTGACGCTCGTGATCCCGAAGACCGCCGCCGCGACGGCCAAGAAGATCCCGATCGCGACGACGGCGACGAAGTCGTGAACAGAACGCGCAGACGGTGCATGTCGCACCCGCCCGGGCCGCGAAATCCGCACGGGTAGCTGTGGGGTATCGCGGACCTGGGCTGGCGTGAGGCGTGCTTATCGAACCAACTCAATGAGGGTCGCCGACATCGCCGCCAACCATCTGGCCTGGTCATGCCGTCCGTCTACGCGCGAGCCGAAAGAAGCGGTGCTCGTGATCGCCGAGGAGCCGCTGCGCTCGCAGCTGGCCGAGGCCGCGCGGGAGCGCGGCTACGAGCCGGTCGCGAAGCAGACGCCGCTCGACGCGATCACGACGCTCGAGCGACTCGCGGGGAAGATCGCGTACGCCGTGATCTCGTCGCAGGCGCGCTGGGGGCTCGCGCTCCGCGAGCTGCTCGCCGACGAGTATCCGCACGTGCGTCCGGTCATGCTCGTCGCGTAGCGGCGCGGTATACCGGCGCCATGCGCGCGATGGTCCTCGAACGCGCCGGCACGCCGCTCGCGCTCCGCGAGCTGCCGAGGCCGGTGCCTGCGGGGGGCCAGGTACGGATCGCCGTCGAGGCGTGCGGTGTCTGCCGTACGGATCTCCACATCGTCGACGGCGAGCTGGCCGAGCCGAAGCTGCCGCTCGTGCTCGGGCACCAGATCGCGGGCGTCGTCGACGCGCTCGGACCCGGCGTCACCGGGCTTGCCGTCGGCGATCGCGTCGGCGTGCCGTGGCTCGGCTGGACGTGCGGCGCGTGCGAGTACTGCCAGAGCGGCCGCGAGAACCTGTGCCGGCAGGCGCGGTTCACCGGCTACCACCTCGACGGCGGCTTCGCCGAGGCGTGCGTCGCCGACGCCCGGTTCGTGTTCCCGCTGCCGCCCGGCTACACGTCCGTCGAGGCCGCGCCGCTCTTGTGCGCGGCGCTGATCGGCTACCGCTCGTTGCGGCTCGCCGGCGATGGCAAGCGCCTCGGCCTCTATGGCTTTGGCGCCGCCGGCCACCTCGTCGCCCAGCTCGCGCGCCACCTCGGACGCGAGATCTACGCGTTCACGCGGCCGGGCGATACGCGCGGCCAGGAGTTCGCGCGCGGGCTCGGCGCCGCGTGGGCCGGCGGCTCCGACGAGCGGCCTCCGGTCGCGCTCGATGCCGCGATCATCTTCGCGCCGGTCGGCGAGCTCGTCCCCGCAGCGCTCGCGGCGGTCGCGCCCGGCGGCGTCGTCGTGTGCGGCGGCATCCACATGACCGACATCCCCGCGTTCCCCTACCGCCTGTTGTGGGAGGAGCGCGTCGTGCGCTCGGTCGCGAACCTCACGCGGCGCGACGGCGAGGAGCTGCTCGCGCTCGCACCGGTTGCGCACCTGCATCCGCAAGCGCGCACGTATTCGCTCGCGGATGCAAACCGTGCGCTCGACGATTTGCGCGCCGGCCGCTTCGAGGGTGCGGCGGTCCTCGTCCCGCGGTGACCGGTGCCTGGCACGTCTCCTGCTGGTTTCCCGCACCATGGCGACGACGTCCCGCTGGTACGAGACCCCTCACGACCTGTCGCGCGACGCGATGGTGCAGCTGCTGGAGCGCCGCGGCATCAAGGATCCGTGCGTGCTCGCCGCGATGGCGAGCGTGCCGCGCGAGCTGTTCGTCGCGTCGGACGAGGTCGACCACGCGTACGCCGACCGGCCGCTGCCGATCGGCGGCGGCCAGACGATCTCCCAGCCGTACGTCGTCGCGCTGATCCTCGAGGCGCTCGAGCTCGAGCCCGACGATCGCGTGCTCGAGATCGGCACCGGCTCCGGCTACACCGCCGCGGTGCTGTCGCAGCTCGCGGCGCACGTCTACAGCGTCGAGCGCGTCCCGCAGCTCGCCCACGACGCGCGCGAGCGGCTCGCGGCGCTCGGCTACGAGTGGATCGACGTCCGCTGCGGCGACGGCTCGCTCGGCTGGTCCGAGCACGCGCCGTTCGAGGCGATCGCGGTGCACGCCGCCGGGCCCGACATCCCGGCCGCGCTGCTCGACCAGCTCGCGCTCGGTGGCCGCCTCGTGATGCCGGTCGGCCGCGGCGACGTCCAGCGGCTCGTGCGCGCGACCAAGCAGGGCCTGTCGAAGGTGTCGATCGAGGACCTCGGCGGGGTCACGTTCGTGCCGCTCGTCGGCGCGCAGGGCTTCCCGGACAGCTGATCACCTCGTCGCGTGACACGCCGCGCACGTCGCGAGCATGTCGCCGTACCACCGCGCGCGATCGCGGAGCTGATCGGTCGCCTGCGTCTGCGTCGCGTCGCGCGCGAGCTGCTGGAGCTTCGCCGCGAGCGGCGCGCGCTCGTCGGTCTTGTCGGCAAACGGCAGCGGGGTCGCGGCGAGGATGTCGAGGCCCGCGCGCCAGCTCTCGTCGGAGTCGCCGACGAGGCCCTCCCACATCCGTTCGGACGCCCACAGGTGGCGCACCATCCGCGACCGCACGGTCGGGTGATCCGGCGGCTCGCGCGGCGGCGGCGAGAACTCGGGCAGCACGCCCGCGTCGACGTGGCAGTCGGCGCACGCGGCGGCGAGCTTCGCCTCGCGCCGGCACGCCTCGGCGATGTCGCGCGCGTTCGCGAGCTCGGCGGCACGCGCGCGCACCGCGGCGGCGCGCTTCGCGAACGGCTCGAGCCCGGGCTCGTCGGGCGTCTCGCCGATCGCGAGCGCGAGCGCCTGGGCGGCGGCGAGCCGGCCGTGGATGATCTCGAGCTCGATCGTGCGCAGCAGGCCGAAATTCTCGTGCATGTGGAGCCGCACGGTCATGTCGTGGCCGAAGCGATCGGAGGGCTTGTCCGAGGGCTTCGGCGGACCGCCGCTGGCGTTCTGACACGCGGCGATGGCAAGCAGCGCGAGCACGATGGATCGCATGACGCGAGCGAGTGCAAGCGTCACGCCGCCGGCGCGTGCACGTGGTGCGCGCTGCGCCTCCGCTCGCGCAGCACGTGCGTGCGCGCCTTGACGATCGCGACGAGCACCAGGTACGCCGCGATCGTCGCCGCGACGAACGCGAGCAAGGCCGCGGGCGGCGCGACGAAGCCGAGCACGCCGGCGAGCGGCGAGAACGGCAGCGCGATCGCGACGCCGACGACCGCGAGCGAGCTCGCGACCAGCGGGCGGCTCGGCGCGATCGCCTTGCCCGAGCCGAGCTTGCGGATCACGAACAGCACGAGGATCTGCGTCAGCACGCTCTCGACGAACCAGCCGGTGTGGAACAGCGCCTCGTCGGCGTGGAACAGCCAGATCAGCGCACCGAACGTGACGAGATCGAAGATCGACGAGATCGGACCGATGCGCACCATGAACCGGCGCACGAGGTCGATGTTCCACCGCCGGGGCCGGCGCAGGAACGCGGGATCGACGCGGTCGGTCGGGATCGTCAGCTGCGCCACGTCGTAGAGGAAGTTGTTGAGCAGCACCTGCACCGGCAGCATCGGCAGGAACGGCAGCAGCACGACCGCCGCGGCCATGCTGAGCATGTTGCCGAAGTTCGAGCTGGTCTCCATCAGCAGGTACTTCATGACGTTGCCGAGTGCGCGCCGGCCCTCGACGATGCCGGCGTGCAGCACGCGCAGGTCGCGCTCGGTGAGCACGATGTCGGCGGCCTCGCGCGCGATGTCGACCGCGCCGGCGACCGAGATGCCGACGTCCGCGGCGCGCAGCGACGGCGCGTCGTTGATGCCGTCGCCCATGTAGCCGACGACCTTGCCGCGCGACGCCAGCGCCGCGAGGATCCGGCGCTTCTGCATCGGCGTGACCCGCACGAACAGATCGGTGCGCAGCGCCTGCTCGGCGAGCGCCGGATCGGTCATCCGCTCGATCTCGGCGCCGCTCAGCACCGCGCGCAGCGCGATGCCGGCGTGCTTGCACACCGCGCGCGCGACGAGCTCGGCGTCGCCGGTGATGATCTTGACGTCGACGCCGTCGGCGCGCAGCGCGCCGATCGTGCGCGCGACCTCGGGCGCCGGCGGATCGGCGAACGCGAGGAAGCCGGCGAGCTCGAGCTCGTGCTCGTCGTCGGCGCGGTACGCCGGCTTGGTCTCGACCCGGCGGGTGGCGATCGCGATCACGCGCGAGCCGTCGGCGGCGAGCTCGTCGGCGAGCGCGAGCGCGGCGCGGCGCGCCGCCTCGTCGAGCGCGCAGCTCGCGATCAGCTGCTCGGGCGCGCCCTTGGCGATCAGCAGCCGGCCCGAGCCATCCTCGACGACCACGCTCGCGCAGCGGCGCTCGAAGTCGAACGGGATCTCGTCGACGTGCGCGTAGGGCGGCGCCTCGGGCAGGCAGCGGCGGAGCGCGACGTCGATCGCGTTGCCGACGCCGGTCTCGAAGTACGCGTTCGCGTGGGCGAGCGCGCGCACGCGGTCGTCCGGGTGCCCGGCCGCGTCGACCCAGCGCGCGAGCGTCATCTCGCCGGCGGTGATCGTGCCGGTCTTGTCGGTGCACAACACGTCGATCGAGCCGAGGTTCTGGATCGCGGCGAGGCGCTTGACGATCACGTGCCGGCGCGCCATGTGCGACGCGGCGGCGGCCAGCGTGACGGTCGTGATCATCGGCAGGAACTCGGGCGTCAGGCCGACCGCGAGCGCCACGGCGAACAGCAGCGCCTGCACCGGATCGCGGTGCATGACGATCGCCGAGCCGAGCACGATCACGAGCAACAGCACGACGGTCTCGAGGATCAGCACCCCGAACCGCGCGATGCCGCGATCGAACTCGGTCGGCCGCGCGCGCCCCGCGAGCTGGTCGGCGAGCTCGCCGAACATCGTGCCGCGGCCGGTCGCCGCGACGACCGCACGGCCGCGGCCGCTGACGATCGACGTGCCCGCGAACACGACGCCGTCGCCGTCGGCCGGCGACACGACGGCGAGCGCGCCGACGATCGGCAGCCGCTCGACCGGCATCGACTCGCCGGTCAGCGCGGCCTGGTGGACGTGGAGGTCCCTGGTGTCGAGCAGCCTCGCGTCGCCGGGCACGAGATCGCCGGCCTCGAGCTCGATCACGTCGCCCGGGACGAGCTCGCGGCGCAGGATCGTGCGTGCGGTGCCGTCGCGTACGACGGTTGCTGTCGGTGCGAGCCGCGCGCGTAGCGAATCGGCCGTGCGCTGGGCGCGGCGGCCCTGCACGGTCTCGATCGCGACGCTCGCGGCGACGATCACGAGCACGAGCACCGCGCTCTTGCGCGCGCCGGCGAGCGCCGACACGCCAGCGGCGACGATCAGGATCGCGACCAGCGGATCGATCAGGCGGCGCGCGAGCTGGACGATCAGCGTCCGGCGCACCGGCGGCTCGAGCTCGTTGGCACCGCAGCGCGCGAGCCGGGCGGCCGCCTCGGCGTCGGTGAGCCCGGCGGCGGTCGTCGCCAGCTCCGTCAGCAGGGCGTCGCGCGCTAGCCCGAGCACCTGTCGCGATCGTCCGGCCACTCCTGACAGCGCAGCAAGGCAGGTGCCATTTCCCTACGCCAAAGCCTGCGCGCGGCGCGCACTTTGCGTCGCGATCGGCGTTCGGCGCAGCGGGTGCGCGGATCTGCCGGCGCCGGTGCGCACGCCGCTTGCTTCTCCACGGCGACGATGGATGCGAGGACGTTCGAGAGGATCGCGAAGGAGGCGCCGTTCCACGATGCCGGTCATGGCTTCGACGTGTTCGGTTTGCACCCGCCCGCGCTCGCCACGGCCATGGCGCTCGGTGCGCCGATCTACGAGCGATATTTCCGCGTCGACTCGCGCGGCGCCGAGCGTATCCCGTCGGCCGGTCCGGTGATCGTCGTCGCGAACCACGGCGGCGTGCTGCCGGTCGACGCGTTCATGCTGTGCACCGACATCCTCCGTCACACCGAGCCGCCGCGCATCCCGCGCGCGCTCGTCGAGCACTTCGTGCCGCGGCTGCCGCTCGTCAGCACGTTCTTCGCGCGCATCGGCGCGGTGTCCGGTACGCGCGCGAACGCGCGTCACCTGCTCGAGCAGGGCGAGCTCGTGGTCGTGTGGCCCGAGGGCGTCAGCGGCATGGCCAAGCCGTTCTCCGAGCGCTATCGCATCCAGCACTGGTCGGTCGGCTTCGCCGAGCTCGCGATCCGCCACCGCGCGGTCGTCGTGCCCGCCGCGGTCGTCGGCGCCGAGGAGAGCTGGCCGCTCGTGCGCAAGCTCGGCGTCAAGCTGTTCGGCGCGCCGTACCTGCCGATCCCGCTCGCGCCGGTGCCGCTGCCGGCGCACTACCACATCCGCTACGGCACGCCGATCGTGCTCGATCGCGGCCGGCTGCCCGCCGACGCCGACGATCCGGCGATCGTCGCGGCCGCCGCGAGCGAGGTGCGCGCCGCGGTCGAGCAGCTGCTGGGCGACGCGCTCGTCGCGCGCAGGGGGATCTTTCGATGAAGGTCATGGTCACCGGCGCCACCACGCCGCTCGGCGCGGCGATCATCGATCATCTGCTGGCGCGCCGCGACGTCGAGTGCGTGCTCGCGGTCGGCCGCGAGCCCGAGAATCACGCCGACGACGAGCGCCTCGTCTATCGCCGCGTCGATCTGACGCGGCCGCGCGAGGTCCACGACGTCGTTTGGGGCGCGGCGCGCGAGCTCGGGATCGCGACGGTCGTCCACGGCATGCACCACCGCACCTCGCGCGAGACCGGGCGCGGGATCCACGCGCAGAACGTCGACGCGACGCGCGACCTGCTCGTCGCGTGCAGCGACCACCCGACGATCCGCCGGTTCGTGTATCGCAGCTTCGCCGAGGTCTACTCGCTGCGCTACACGACGTCCGACCTGCTCGACGAGGAGGCGCCGCTCGACTTCGATCCCGGCGCGCCGCAGTGGGTGCGCGATCGCGTGGAGGCCGATGCCGCGGTGTGCATGCACTTCGCCGGCAAGCTCGAGATCGCGGTCCTGCGCTGCGCCGAGATCCTCGCCGAGGGCGTCGGCAGCCAGCTGTGGGACTATCTCGGCTCCGCGGTCTGCCTGCGCCCGCTCGGGTTCGACCCGATGCTCAACGTGCTCTCGATCGACGATGCGGCGGCCGCGTTCGGCGCCGCGGTCGAGAGCTCGGAGGTCGGCGTGTTCAACGTGCCCGGCCTCGACACGCTGCCGCTGTCGCGCGCGATCAGCGAGGCGTCGTGCCTCGACGTGCCGGTGCCCGGGCCGCTGATGGCGCCGCTATACCGGCTGCGGCGGCTCGTCGCCGGCTTCGACTTCAGCTACGAGGTCAACGCGCGGCGCTTCCACTTCGGCGGCGTGCTCGACGGCACGCGCGCCCGCACGCGGCTCGGCTACGTGCCGCACGTCCCGGCGAGGTGGCCGTCGTGATCGAGGACAAAGGATCGACGCTCGCCCGCAGCGACGCGAGGACGAGCGCACCGCAGGACGAGAGCATCCCGCGACGGGGGAGCTACGCGCACGAGGCGGTGCTCCGCGACGGCACGTCCGTCGCGATCCGCGAGGTCACGACCGCCGATCGCGAGGCGGTGCGCGAGCTGTTCACGCGCATGGGCCCGGTCGCGATCCGCCACCGGTTCTTCGCCGCGAAGAAGGAGCTCGTCGCGAGCGATCTCGCGTGGC
>JBLMXA010000264.1:0-5591 GCA_050257515.1 Acidobacteriota bacterium
CGTAGAGCTGCACGCACAGCCGCATGTAGATGAGCTTGTTGCCGTGCTCGAACCCGAAGCCGGGTAGCTTGATGATGTTGTTGACGCGGACGATCGCCGACTCGATGTCGGGGACGCGGGCGTCCGGCACGTTGCCGATGAACGGGTAGATGACCTGGACGTAGGGCAGGTCCTTCTCCCAGCGGACGTACACCGAGCCCGCATCGCCCTGCGGGCTGGTCAGCCTGACCTCGACGCCCTGATCGCCAGGATCCGGCTTGTTCGGGACGTTGTTTTCCTGGAGGTACGCGATCAGGTCGTCAAACTTGGTGAGCCGGGCGATCGCCATCGCCCTCGCTTACCACAGGTGGCTCACGAAGTTCCCGACCGACTTGGCCGCACTTCCGATGCCGCTCCCGATCGCCTTCGCGCCGCTCGCGAGGCCGCCGCCGACCGCCTTGGCGCCGCTCCACAGGCCCTTGCCCGCGGCCGCGCCGAGGCTGCCGAGCCCCTGGCCGACCGCCGCGACGCCACCGACGAGATCGCCACCGAGCGCGAGCGCGCCGGTGCCGAGCGCGGTGCCGGCGCCGGCGAGGCCGCCGGCGATCGCGCCCTTGACGCCACCGCCGGCCCACTTGTTGACCGAGCTGTACGCGTTCGACGTGTTCTGACCGACGAACTGCAGCGAGTCGCGGTTCGAGCCGTCGGCGTTCTTGCCCCACCAGCCCTGCTTCCTCGTCCAGTCGTTGCCGGCGGCCGCGAGGCCCGCCGCGACCGCGACCGGAGCGGCGACCGCCGCGACCGGCGCGAGCGCCGCGCCGCCGAGGCCCAGGCCGAGCGCCGAGGCCGCGACGCCGGTGCCGCCGGCGACCATGTCCATCGCGCCCTGCGTCTTGTCGCCCTTGCCCCACTCGCCGACGCCCTTGGCGATGTTGAGACCGCCGAGCACGCAGCCGAGGACGTTGCCGCCGACCTTCATCGCCGGGTTCTCCATGACGGCGTTGAGGCCGCCACGGCTGTGCTCGGCGAACTCGGTGAACCGCTCCGCCGCGGTCGCGTTGCCCATCGCCGAGGCGTTGCCCGCGAGGTGCATCGCCTGGTTCGCGGCGGTCGCGCCGTGCGTCAGGCCGAACGCCTGGTTGACCGAGTTCCACGCATCGGGGATGTCGTGGAGCGCCATCACGTTATCGACGCCCTCTTTCGGCTTGTCCATGCCCCAGAGGTTGGCGAGCCCCGGTGCCTCGCTCTCGCCACCTGCGTCTTCGTGCTCGGACATTGGATACCTCGCGAATGGGTGCGTGACGTTGGGTTACCAGAGATGACTGATGAAGTTGCCGACCGACTTGGCCGCGCTGCCGATGCCGCTGCCGATCGCCTTCGCGCCGCTGACGAGACCGCTGCCGACCGCCCTCGCGCCGCCCGCGATCGCGCCGCCGGCGCTCGACGCGAGCGAGCCGATGCCCTTCGCGACCGAGATGCCGCCGCCGACGATGTCGGTGCCGAGCGCGAGCGCGCCCGTACCGATCGCGGTGCCCGCGCCGGCGAGGCCGCCGGCGATCGCACCCTTCACGCCGCCGCCCGCCCACTTGTTGACCGAGTTGTACGCGCTCGCCGTCGTGTCGCCGACGAACTGGATCGAGTCGCGCGGCTTGCCATCGGCGCCCACGCCCCACGTGCCGCCGCCCTTCGGGTTGATCCCGAGGAAGCCGAACATGTTGTGGTCCTTGGTGTAGCTGTTGCCGGCCGCGGCGAGGCCCGCCGCGACGGCGATCGGCGCCGCCACCGTACCGGCCGCGGCGAGCGCGCCGCCCTCGCCGATGAGGCCGAGTGCGCTCGCGGTCGCGAGGCCACCGGCGCCGACGTTGAGGCCACCGGCGACCATGTCCGCGGCGCCCTGCGTCTTGTTGCCGTGCTGGAACTCCTCGAAGCCGTTGTAGGCGCTGAGCCCGCCGAGCGCCATGCCGGCGACGCCGGCGCCGCCCTTGACGAGCGGGTTCTCCATCGCCGCGTTGAGCAGGCCGCGGTCCTCGCCGGCGGCCTCGAAGCCCTTCGCGGTCGATTCCAGTGACGACGAGCGCGCGGCGAACTTCGCCGCCATCTCGTCGTTGCCCATCAGCTCGGCGTTCTGTGCGAGATGCTCGGCCTGCGCGGCGCGGGTGGCGGCGTCCACGCCAGCATCGCGAAAACCGTTCGCGGCGTTCGCGCGCTGGGTCAGTCCCTCGGCCTGGTTGACGCCGTTCCACGCATCGGGGGCGTCGTGCAGGTACATCGCATTGTCAGCCTGCTCCTTGTGGCCCCACAGGTTGTTCCAAGCAGGTGCCTCCTCGCCGCCCCCCTCCGTGGCATGACCGCCTTCGCCTTCTTCAGACATCGTTCGTCCTCGGCCTAGTGGTGGGTTTCGCCATTGTACGTCAGGTCACACGCGCTTCTTCCCGGCTGCGCGAACTTAATTCGCGCGCCAACGCGGCCGGCCAGCCGTGTGGCGAGTCGACCAGCTCCTGCAACAGATCCGGGCGGTTGCGAAGCAGCTCGAGCGCCTTGGCCTGCGGCCACGCGACCCGCGCCGCCGCGGTCTCCTGGTCGCGCCGGCGCTGCCAGGCGCCCGGCGGGATCGCCGGCGCAGGTGGCGGGCACGGCACGTCCTGGCCGAGCAGCAGCACGTCGACGCCGCGCGGCCCGAACACGAGATCGCGCCGGTCCGCGGCCAGCCCCTGCGCGGTCAGCGGGCCGTGCGCGCGGTAGCGCGCGAGCCAGTCCTCGATGCCGGACACGTCGACCTGGTCGCGGCACGCTCGCCAGAACGGCGTGTCGAGCCGCGCATTGAACCGGTAGTGGATGCCGAGGAACCACCGCAGGTAGTCCCAGCTCTCGCCCAGCTCGCGCGACAGCCGCGCGCGATCGGGCTCGCCGCCGCTGGGCGCGACGCGCGCGAGCTCGCCCGCGAGCGCGTGCACCTCGAGGATCACCATGTGCAGCGCGGTCGACTCGAGCGGCTCGACGAAGCCGTACGCGTTGCCGATCGCGAACGCGTTGTGGATCCAGATGTCGCGCAGCCGCCCCGAGCGGAACTTCACCTGCCACGGCGCGGTCATCCCCGGGTTCTTGCGCCGCATCTCGGCCTCGGCCGCGGCGTCGTCGAGGAACGCCGAGCTGTAGACGTAGCCACGATGATCGCGCTCGACCTGCGGGATCGCCCAGCACCAGCCGGCGTCCATCGTCTCGGCGAGCGTGTACGGCTTCAGGTGGCCGCCGTGCGGCACGTCCGCGACGACCGCGCGATCGCACAGCAGCGTCGACGCGTACGACTGGAACGGCGAGCCGAGCGCCTGGCCGACGAGCAGCGAGCGAAACCCGGTCGCGTCGATGTAGAGATCGAAGCGCACGGGGTCGCCCTCGGCGGTCTTCAGCTCGCCGATCGCGCCGCGCTCGTCGAGCACGACGTCGGTGATCGTGCGATCGAGGTGCTCGACGCCGCACCGCTTCGCGTGCGCGGCGAGGTAGGCGACGAACCGCCGGTTGTCGAGGTGGTACGCGAACCGCAGCTCGGGCAGCAGCGAGCAAGGGCCGAACGTCGAGTCGACGATCGGGAACCGGTCGGCGGCCATCAGCCGCGCGGTGAGCGAGCACGCGTCCGGATCGTGCTCGTAGGCGTACGCCGCGGCGAGCTCGGCGTCGCCGAACGGGTAGCAGAAGTGCGGCCGCTTGCCCCACAGGAACTTGATGCCGAGCTTCCACGTCGGCTGCACGGTCGCGAAGAAGTCGACGACGTCGATGCCCAGCGCGCGGTGCAGGAACGGCACCATCGGCGGCGTCGTCGCCTCGCCGACGCCGATGATCGGGATCTTCGAGGACTCGACGACGGTCACGCGTAGCCACGGTGCCGCGCGCTTGAGCGCGATCGCGGCGAAGTAGCCGGCGGTGCCTCCGCCGATGACACCGATCTGCTTCACGGCTGCCATCCGTGCAGGCTACCGCGATTGCACAGGCCGCCGGGATCGACGGCGCGCCGCAGCTGCGCCAGCGCAGGCCCGGCCGCGCCGAGCTGGCGCGCGAGCGCGTCCGCCGCGAGCTGGAACGACGCGAGGTAGACGCGGCCACCGGCGGCGAGCGCGAGGTCGGCGATCGCGCGCAGCACCGGCTCGCACGCCTGCGCGTCGGCCAGCGTCGGCGCCTCGGGTCGCACCGCGAGCAGCACGTTGCGCTCGGACGCGAACGGCGACAGCGGCAGCCCGCGCGTGCCGGCGACGAGCGCGAGCGAGCTGCCGCGCGGCAGCCACCGCAAGAGCGCGCTGCGCGCGAGCAGGGTGTCGAGCTGCTGCAGCGCGGGCAACGCCGCGGGGTAGGGCAGCGCGACCTCGATGCACGGGTTGAACGCCGGATACAGCGCGGACGGATCGCCGCGCATGCGGTCGAGCATGTCGATCGCGACGGTCTCGCTCGTCGCGATCGCGTCGCGCGGCACCGGCAGCTCGGCCGCCGGCTCCGAGCACGCGACGAACGCGACCGCGCGCACCAGCCCCTCGGTCCACACGACGCGGCCGCGCACGTAGTCGTGGCGCAGCGCCGCGACGTCGTCGAGGTGCGCGGCGAGCGAGCCCCATTGCACGAGCCGGCCGTGCACGGTCGACGACGCGCGGCGGGTCGCGAGCGTGACCTCGGCGAGCACGCCGAGCTGGCCGTGCGAGCACAGCGCGTGATCGAGCAGCGGCTCGCCGCGCGCCAGCGCGTGCCGGGCGCCATCGGGCGTGACGAGCACCGCGCGCACGACGCCGGCGACCTGCGGGCCGACGAGGTGCGACGCGTCGCCGACGCCGCCGCACGCGAGCGTGCCGCCGAGCGTGACCCGCGGGTTGTCGGTGAGCGTCAGCGGGCGCCGGCCCTGCGCGGCGAGGTGCTCCCACAGCGCGAGCCAGGTCGTCCCGGCGAGCGCGGTGACCTGCTCGCGCGCGGGATCGTCGGCGACGACGCCCGCGAGCCGGCGCAGGTCGATCACCGCGCCGCCGTCGCTCAGCACCTCGCCGCTCGCGCTGTGCGCGGCGCCGCGCAGCTTGTACGGCGTGCCGGCGGCCGCGAGCGCGCGCATGCACGCGACGAGCTCGTCGGTCGTCGCCGGCGCGTGCACGACGGCCGGCTCGCGGCGAACGAGCCCTCCAAAGTCGACGCTCGGATCGTCGCCGAAACTCGTCACGGCGCTATGATAGCCGCGATGATCGTGATCCCGCGCGGGTGGAGCATCGTCACCGAGCTCGACTCGCTCGTGCTCGTCCATCCCCAGGGGCGCGACGTCGCCGTGATCGAGTACACCGAGCGCGTGCGGCCGCTCGAGAAGGCCGGCGCGATCGTGCGGCGGCTGCTCGGGGAGCATCCCGAGCTCTCGGTCCCGGAGCGCCCCGATCTCGTCGAGCGGATCACCACGATCGAGGGCGAGTACGGCGCGCTCGCGACGCTGGTCGGCACCGAGGGCGGCCAGCCGGTGCAGCGCGATCTCGGGATCGTATTCGGCGACGACTACTACGCGCGGATCGCGGCGGCGTGCTACCGCCCCGATCAGTTCGAGCAGCTGACGCAGATCGTCCGCGACCTCGCGCTCAGCGACACGCACGCGCTCGGGG
>JBLMXA010000265.1:0-4876 GCA_050257515.1 Acidobacteriota bacterium
AGCTCGGCCGCGAGCTCGCGGGCGCCGGCGGCCGGCGGCGTGGGGCCACCGGCGCGGGTGGGCGCGTCGGCGAGCGCGGTCGTGGACCATGCGATCGCGGCGACGAGGAGCATGCGCGGCATGCGCTGCAACGTGCGGCCGCCGCCGCGCCGGCGGTATCGACATCGGCGCCGACCGGCTCGGCAGCCGTGCAGACCCGCTCACTGGATCTGGAGCGTACCCGCCGCGAGCCCCGAGTCGATGACGCCGTACGACTGCAGCGAGAACACGAGGTCCCAGCCATCGGGGCTCTGCGTCGTGCGGCTCTCCGACATCACGAGGATGCTCGCGGAGCCGCCGACCGACCGCACCGCCGCGATCGCGGCCGCAGGAACCGCGCCGCCGCCCGAGCTTCCCGCGAACGTGCAGCGCGCGACCGCGCTCGAGCCGCTGGTGCCCGCCGCGAGCTGGACCGTGACGCTGGCGGCCGACGAGCCGATCCACGCGACCGCGAGATCCTGGCTCGCGCTCGCGGCGACCTGGCCCTGCACGAACGCCGGTGCGGTCACCTGGACCGAGCTCGGCGCGACCAGCTGGACGTCGAACGCCGGGGCGCCACTCGGATTGCCCGACGCGACGAAGCGCACGGTGGCGCCGCCGTCGAACAGCGCGACGGCGCCGCTCACCGTGTCGTAGCCGTATGCGCCTGGCGTCAACATCATCGTGCCGTCGTTGACGAGGACGCCGCTGATCGTCAGCGGGCCCGCGTCGGTGTACGTGATCGACACGCCGCCGTCGGACGTCGTGCCGCTGAACTGGCACGACTGCACGTCGCAGGGCCCGTACGTGTCGTGGTGGCAGCCGCCGCCTCCGCCCGTGCCCGTCACCGGCGGGATCCGGTAGAACGTGCCGGTCGCGTAGCCTTGCTCGACCGGCGTGGTGCCGACCGTGTAGCGCGTGCTCTCGATCGTGAGCGTGCCGGACTTGGTCTCCGTGGGTTGACCGCTGTCCCCGCCGCCGCCGCCGCCGCCACCGCCGCCGCCACCGCCACCGCCTCCACCGCCGTCGGTACCTGCCGACCCGCCGGGCGAGCAGCTCGCGCAGACCAGGGCGATCGCGAACCAGATGTGCCTCATGATGGACGTCCGGACGGTGCACCGCCGCCCGAAGTCGCATGCTCGTGATGAACCACCTCCAGCGCTCGTCGTACGCACGATCAGAGATCGAACACGTACACGCCACCGCCGACGCCGGCGGCGCGGGCGAGGAACAGCCGGTTGCCCTGGCGGGCCTGGGCGACGCGCGTCACGCCGGACAGCACGACGCCGACCTGCGCGCCGTCGTCGCTCGCGGCGATCAGATCGTAGGCGTCCTCGCCGGCGATCGATCGCTTGTTGACCGCGTACAGCACGGTGCGACCGCTCCACAGCGGCGCCGGGATGCGCTCGGCCTTGCCGGGCAGCGAGACCGCCGGGCCGCTGCCGTCGCCCGCGAGCAGCTCCATCGCGTCGCTGGCGACGACCGCGAGGCGCGGCGCTGCCGTCGCCTGCTCGTAGCGCGCGGTCTCGGCGCCGCTCGCGATCGCGGTCGTGTGGTCGCCGTTGGGCTGCACGACGACGAGTGACTTGACGTAGCTCGCGTCGAGCGCGACGTAGGCGAGGCGATCGTGCGCCGCGGTGTAGGTCTCTTGCTCGAGATCGAGCGAGTCGGTGACCTGCGTGAACGAGGCCCCCGCCGCGATCGGCGCGACGTAGAGCGAGTAGGCGAGGAAGCTCGCGCCCGCGTCGACGTAGTGGACGAAGCCGCCGTCGCTCGTGAAGTACCACCAGCCGTTGCCGGGCTGCGGATCGGGCAGGCCGCCGAGCGTGAACGACGTGCCGTCGGCGACGCGTGCGACGGCGAGCGTGCCCTTGCCCGAGCCCCAGCCGCCCAGGCACGCGATCGTCGAGCCGTCGGGAGAGAACACCGCGTCGCGATCGCAGCCGCCGAGCAGCGTGCGCGGGTTCGAGCCGTCGCGCGCCATCACCGTGACCGCGCGGCTCTCGCCCTGCACCCACGAGATCGCGAGCAGCGAGCCATCGGGCGACCACACCGGCGCGCCGGTCGCGGGGTACGTGGTGGACAGATCGACCTCCGCCGTGCCGGCGCGCGAGCGCAGGTGGAGGTGTCCATCCGGCGCGTCGTAGACGATGGCCTGGCCGGTCGGATCGGGGCTGGCGGTCGTCTTGCCGGCTCCGTACGCGACGTAGCCGCCGCCCGCGCCGCCGGGCAGGCCGAGGTAGTAGAGCGTGCCGGGATCGTTCGCGGCGCCGCCGAACGCGCTGAACGCGACGCTCGTGCCGGCGACGCCGAGCTGCTTGTAGTAGTAGGTGATGCCGAGGTGCAGCCAGGCGACGTTGCCGCCGCTGGACGGCACGGCCGCGAGGCTCACCTGATCGGAGCACGGGTTGGTTCCCGCCGTGTACTGCGTGTAGACGAGCCACTGCGAGTCCGACGTGAACGCGCTCTCGCGGAACCCGGCGAGCGAGCTCACCGCGACCGGATGATCCGGCGACGCGACGTCGACCAGCTGCAGATCGCCGATCCCGGCGCGGCCCCAGCAGCCCCACGCGGTGTAGTCGGCGGCGTCTCGCGAGTACGCGACGCGCGCTCCGTCGGGCGAGACGTCGAGCGCGACCGCGTGGTCGGTCGACAGCTTGATCGGGCGCGTCGGCCACGCCGTGATGTCGCCGCTCGTCGAGCCGTCATCCGCCTTGCCGCCCGCGGGATCGGTGCCGGCAGAGGGTCCAACCGCGGCACAGCCCGCGGCGAGCGAGAGCACGAGGAGCTTCGAGGTCATGGCGGCGCGCGAAGTTGCAAGCTGCGCGCCGCGCTGTGTCGTCGAAACTGCTGCGACGCCACCGGCTAGCCGGGTAGCCACTGGCAACCGCGCTCGATCGCGCGACCCTCCCTGGCATACAGCGTGTATACGTGGCGCGCGCGTCGCGCGAGCTGTGGTCCCGCACCTCCGATGCGGTGCTCGGACTCCCAGCTGGATCGGATTCACCGCGTCGGTTCGCCGTACGCTTGTTGCACAAACGGCAGCGGCGAGCGAGCTGCGCGGCGCGAGGTCGCGATGATGCGCGTGACCGACGAGGCGCGAGCCACGACGTGATGCGCTGGTCCGCTGCGTGCAATTCGCTCGTGCATGCGCCAGCTGATGTTCCTGCTGCTCGTCACCGCATGTACCAGCCCCGTGAGCTCCGGCTCCGGCCCCGTCGGGACCGATCCCGGCGAGGGCAGCGGCACGGGGAGCGGCGGCAGCGGCAGCAGCAGCGGCGGCACGGCGGCGATCCCGGACGTGCGGTGTACCGGTGCGCCCGACGCCGGACCCGCGGGAGCCTTCATCCACACCTCGAGCGAGCTCGTCGCAGCGTCGGGCTCGCCGAATCATCGCGGCATCGATCTGATCTCGCCGGCGAGCGCCGCCACGCAGACGATCGAGGGCGACATCTCGTACTCCACCGCCGACAAGGCGCTCGAGGACGAGGACGTCGACGTGGTCGCGTGCCGCGAGAGCGCGTGGCAGAAGCTCGGCACCGCGCGCACCGATGGCGAGGGCCACTTCGCGCTCGCGCTGACCGGCAGTGCGCGCTTGCCGATCGGCATGCGTGACATGTACGTCTCGGTCGTCGGCGATCGGACCGGCGCGACGTTCCTCGCGCTCGTCGCGCCCGATGCGACGAAGCTGCTGGTGTCCGACGTCGACGGCACGCTCACGCCGTCGGAGAACGCGTTCACGGACTCGCTCGTCGGCGGCGCGGATCCGGGCGTGCAGCCCGGCGCGCCCGGCGCGTATGCGGTGGCCGCGCAGAAGGGCTACGTCGTCGTCTACTTGACCTCGCGCGGCTCGCAGTTCACGGCGGACACGCGCAGCTACCTCGCCGCGCAGGGGCTCGTGCGCGGACCGCTGCGGCTCGCCGATTCGTTCGTCACGCTGCCGGGCTCGTCGACCACGAGCTTCAAGACGGCGGCGATGCAGGCGTTCGGCCAGGGCCTCACGCTCGCGGCCGGCGTCGGCAATCGCCAGAGCGACATCGATGCGTACGCGAGCGTCGGCATCGCGGCGACCCGGATCTTCGTCAAGCTGCCCGAGTTCCAGTCGGAGGTGCAGGCCTCGCTCGACGCGCACCTGGCGATCGGCTTCTCGAGCTACGACGACCTGAAGACCCAGTACATCGCCAGCTTCTGATCACCGACTGCGACGTGCGCGCCGCGATCGCTGTGCAACGCGAGGACATTGTGCACGCCGGCGCACAATCGCGTCAGGAGTTGTTCGGTTCGCCCCGCGCGGCGGAGGACTACGCTCCTGGACTTGGGAGGACGTATGGACACCTTCGAGCCGGATCGCGACGACGACACGCTCGAGCCCACGGGCGAGATCGAGAAGCAGACCGCGCACGCTCGCCCGCACCGGATGGCGTCCGGAACCCTCGCGCCGCCGATCGGCAGGCAGCTCGTCGATAACCTCGAGCGTCAGATCGAGAACACGCCCGAGCACGCCCGCGGCGCGCTGTACAAGCAGCTCGGCAAGGCGTGGGAGGACAGCGGCCGCGAGCGCAACGCCCTCGCGGCGTGGCTCGAGGCCGACCGCATCGACGGTGACGACGTCGAGACGCTGCGCTCGCTCGCGCGGCTCTATCGCTCGACCCAGGCGTGGCACGAGCTGTCGGAGACGCTTCGCCGGCTCGTCGACCTCGGCCAGCTCGACGATCTGCTCGACGAGGAGGAGACGATCGAGCTCTACGCGCAGCTTGGAGAGCTCGAAGGCGACGTGCTCGGGCGCATCGACGACGCCGTCGATGCGTGGCGCAAGGTCACCGCGCTCGACGCGTCCGACCTGCGCGCGCTCGCGGCG